>JAIFWQ010000015.1 GCA_019661795.1 Candidatus Parcubacteria bacterium
GGCCCTGCATGGCGTGCTCATACGGAGATTCGAGATGCACTAGCTGTTGGACAGGGCCCAGCTCTGGTGATTGAAAAGATAAGAGCCGAATACACTCTGGATATCTATCCGGACGTGAAGAGTATCGGCCTCAATCAAAAGAAGCTGTTCCCCGGACAACGTGCCAGAGGTGAGGAGATGCTTGCTGAATACAAGCAAAAGGTTTGCCAGTTGATCGAAGCCCTGAAAGCGAGTTCTGTTCCCGAAAGGAGCAAGATTATGTTCAGTGAACGCTTCGGTCTTGCTGATAAACTGGCTCCACGCAAAACGCTCGAAGAGGTCGGCCAGCTACATGACCTCACAAGAGAAAGGGTTCGTCAGATCACTAATGTCGTTTGGGAGCGGGTCATCAGGCCTGAAATCCAAATCAAAGACGAATCGGGTCTTAATGAAACACTGGATCAAATCGAGATTCTCGATAGACTGATCAGTGCATCGTAAGACCAACAAGCCGCGGTGGAGCAATCCACTTGCGGCTTTTTTATTTCAAGACTTCTTTAAGTCTCCATGACGAAAAGATAATGTATTCAAAGATCATCGACAAAAATCAGAAAGGAGGAAATCAAACCAAGAAGGTTGCTCTCGAATATTAAGAATATGCCTACTCTATGGCAGGATTTATCACCTGAAATCAAACCGAAGTTCCAAAAGATGGTTTTTCCTAATGGAATTCCGTTTGATCTTATTTCAGGATTTGGAACAGCTAAACTTGGCTATATCTATGAGTTGAACCGGCAATCTAGTACCAATTACTCAAATGTTGTGGACCCTACAGGACTCGAACCTGCCACCCCCTCATTGCAAATGAGGTGCTCTACCAGATGAGCTAAGGGCCCGTTTTGCGCCTCCGCTTGACCGGAATAATATAGCGTAAAAGGCTAAAAAATTCAACTTATAAAAAAGCCCCCGTCTTTCAACGGGAGCGAATAATCTTTCAACGGAAGCGGACAATGTAGTACGCGAGACCAGCTGTCGCTGTTGCGACCGCGCCCGTTGGCCCGAGATCAGCCACGCTGAACGGCTTGAAGCCGAATCTCGCAGGATCCCAGAGCTTGAGGACGCTGTGGGTTCCGACGAATACATGGAACGTGAGCCCAAACGACATCCAGCAGGCGAAGGACGGCGGGATGAGCTCGTGCGGCGTAGAGAAGTAGAACATCAGGATGAACCAGATCGCATAGCTCGTGTAGAAGAGATGGACCCAGCCTGTGACCGTTCTCGTTCCGCCGATAGTGTGTGATTCAGGTATCGTCGATTTGTCGTATAACCAGCAAGCCGCGAATCCGATGACGATGCTCACGGCCGCCCAAGCAAGGCAAGGACCGAGCTTCCAGACTAACCAGAAGCGGGAGGTAACCTTGACGATGATGAATGTCATGATCGTAGCATCGCCCCACATGCCGAAATGGTAGAGCCAAGGGATGCCGTAACTGAAGCCGCGGGCGAGCATCTGGCCCCATGTGGCGAAGCTATCCTTGCAGAACCATGCCGTGATGAGGCCGAGCGCTACGCCGAAGAGACTGATGAGTCCTGCGGCGATACCGATGCGATTCATGTCGAATCCTTATGGTTGAGGGTTGAAAGTCGAAGAACTGCTAACGGATTGCATAGTACATCAGTTTGTTAATAAAGTCAAATACATATACAATATCGGCTATGGATCCAGCTCTCATAGGCCACCTCTCTTATTTCGTCCTTTTTCTCGTCATGGTCGTCGAAGGCCCGATCGTCACGGCCGCGGCGGCGTTCGCCGTCCATCTCGGGTTTTTTTCCTTGCCGATGATCTTCATTCTGTCGGTGGCAGGGGATCTGATAGGAGACTTCATCTATTACGGCATCGGCTGGGCGTCGCGGACGACCCTGATAGACAAGCACGGCCACAAATTCGGCCTCGATCAGGAAAAGCTCGCGCTCTTCGACCGCGCTTTTCATAGGCACAAACTGAAGTCTCTCGTCATCGCCAAGCTCGCGCCCGCTATTCCCGGGCCGGTGCTCATCGCTGCCGGCGCTCTCCGCATGTCGCTTTGGACCCTGGTTTGGGTGTCTCTCGCTCTCGCCATACCGAAATATGCGCTTTTCATGGGGCTCGGCTATTGGTTCGGCGACCTCTACATCAGATTCTTCCATTATTACGACATCGTCGGATGGATCCTGGTCGCCGCGCTTATCGTCGGGTCATATTTCCTTTATAAGAAAGCGCTTAAAGCCGTGCTCCATGAGATGGATGAGCCGGAGAAGCCGGACGAGAGATAATTTAAACGAATGCGAATACTTTTCTATTCCGATAACTTCTATCCCGAGACGAGCGGCATCTCGGACTCGATCATATCGACCGCTCGGGGATTGAAAGCGCGCGGGCATACCGTCGGCTTCGCCGCGCCGAAATATTCTGACGCGAACTACGCGTCGGTGGGCAAGCCGCGGGACGAATTTCTCCTCGCCGAAGGCTTCGAGGTATTTCGCATACCGTCTTTGCCGTTCGCCGGTTCGGCGTCGGGACAGGCGCGAAATGTCATACCTCTCGGCTGGAGCCTGCCGTTCGTCCGCAGATTCAAGCCCGACATACTCCATTCGCAGACGCCTTTCGGCACGGGATTTGAGGCTCTGTGGGCGTCGCGCCTCTTCGGCGTCCCTCTCGTCGGCACGAATCATACCCATATCCATGAATTCATACGGATCTATGGTCCGATCAGGACGAAATGGGCCGAGACGATCATGCAGAGATTCTTTTCGTGGTATTACAACCGCTCTCGGTCTGTTTCTGTCGTGGCGCAAAAGCTTCTCGTCGAGATGAGACAGCATGGATTCAAGCGCGAGGCCGACATCGTGCCGAATCCGCTGTCGCTTTCCGTATTCTCGCCCGCGACCGCCGCTGAAAAAACCATTCTTAGAAAAGGATTCGGCCTGTCGGGACCGACCCTTATGTATGCGGGGCGCATCGCGCCGGAAAAGAGGCTCGATGCCGCTCTCAAGGCGTTCAAGATCCTGCTCGCTGACATGCCCGACGCGCGCTTCGTCATCGCGGGCAATGGTCCGGCGGACCAAGAGACGCGCAACCTCGCTCGGGACCTCGGCATTTCGGAAAGCGTTCTCTTCACCGGCTTTCTCGACCATGCGACGCTTTCGAAATGGTACAAGGCGTCGGACGCCTTCGTCATGATGTGTCCGATCGAGACGCAGTGCCTCGCTCTCATGCAGGCGTTCGCCACAGGTCTGCCGTCCGTCGGCGTTGATGCGGGCGCGGTGGGGGAGCACATCCAGTCCGGGTGGGGCAGGAAAGTTCCCGATGGCGACCATCAAGCTCTGGCATCGGCGCTCCGGGACATTCTCGCCGACCCGAAGCGGATCGAGATGGGTAAAAAAGCCCGCGCCTACGTCGAGCGATTTTCGGAGGAGGTGATCTCCGAAACGTGGGAAGGGATATACGAGAGAGGCCGCTCCAAGGCTCCTAAAATATCTGTCGTCATTCCGGCGCATAACGAAGAAGAGTCTCTTCCTGCGTCTCTTAGGGCGATCCTCGCGCAGGAATATCCTGATTTCGAGGTCATCGTCGTGGATAACGCTTCGTCCGATAAGACAGGCGATGTCGCGCGCGGATTCGCCGGCGACCCGCGGGTCAAAGTCGTCCGCGAAGATAAAAAAGGCCTGCTCCACGCGCGCGAGCGCGGCCGCCGGGAGGCTTCGGGCGACATCATCGTCCAGATGGACGCCGACTGCCTGCCTGATCCCGACTGGCTCGCGCGCGGTTCGGCCCATTTCAACGATCTGCGGATCGTCGCTGTCGCCGGGCCGTATTATTACCATGACGGCGAGGCTTTCTTCAGGCTTTTCTCATTCCATACCCAAAGGCATATATACAGAGCGGCGAATGCCGTCATCCAGACGCTCGGCATAGGCGCGGTGCTCATCGGGGGCAATAGCTTCATCCGCGCGGAGACTCTCGAAAAAGCGGGCGGGTACGACACGTCCATCATATTCTATGGCGAAGACACCGACACAGCGCGCCGCGTCGCGCGGCACGGCAAAGTGAGATTCGATCCCGACCTCGCGCAAAAGACTTCCGCCCGACGTTTTAAATCAGAAGGCTCGGTCAGGACCGGCGCCCTCTACCTTTTTCATTTTTTTAGGATACTCTATAAAGGCTTCCGCAACTGACGCATGAAATCATATACGAATCATTTTAAAGATACCGCATTCGCGAAAGCATTCGCGATATCGTTCCTCATGCTCATCGCGAGCCTGTTCATCAATTTTTATGCGAGCTCGTACGCGACCGAAAAGGCGAGCAATCCGGTGACGGATATCATCCTCGACCATATCCCCGTATTCGACGTCGAGGGCATATTCATATGGGGGTCGTTCGTGTTCGTCGGCTGCATCGTGCTCGCATGCCTTTCGAAACCGCGCCGCATCCCGTTCGCTCTTAAAACCATCGCGCTCTTCGTCGTCATCAGGGCGATGTTCATAAGCCTGACCCATCTCGCGCCGTTCCCGACGCATGCCATTCTCGATCCCGTGAAATTCGCGAGCTATTTCATATTCGGCGGCGACCTCTTTTTCTCCGGGCACACCGGCCTGCCGTTCCTCGTCGCTCTCATATTCTGGGACAACAGGACCCTGCGGATATCATTCATAGCGCTCGCTATCATATTCGGCACGGTTGCGCTTATGGGCCATCTCCATTATTCTATCGACGTCTTCGCGGCCTTTTTTATCGCATACGCTATATACGGCATGGCCGAGCAGATGTTTTGGAAGGCGAGAGCGATAGAGAGAGCGCCGTCGACATCGGCGAAATAAAGGGCCATTAGCTCATTTGGTAGAGCGCATCCATGGCATGGATGAGGCGACCGGTTCGAATCCGGTATGGTCCACTTTACACGATAGCCTTTCCGTATTATCCTCGAGTAAGACGTATGACGATAAAGCGCTCCCTGTCCATGGTTGCGCTTCTCGGCATAGCGCAACTTGTCCTTTCAACGCCGTCGAGGATTCCCGACAAGCTTCCGGCTTCACGAAACCTCTTTCCCGATCCACCGCTTGTTCCCATTCCCAGCGATCCCCAGCTTTTCTCGGGTTTCGTCTGCGTTCCGCCACTGTCGAATGACATGATCGCGGAGCGATCAATGGTTTCCATCGATGGAAACCGCAACCCGGCTACCCAACGGTATCTGTCGAATCCTTCAAGGCTCCGACAGCATTACCCTTACGACATCACCGATCCTCCGTACAAAGGAAGTGGATCACAGCAATGTCCGTGCACGCACCATGCGAGCACGGACATTTTTTTTATGCTTTCATATATCAGTCATGACTAAAGAAACCGTTCAAAAGCCTTTCATATTCGTCTTGTTCGGAGCGACGGGGGATCTCGCCCTGAAAAAGATATTTCCGGCGCTCGAGGCTCTCCATAAAGAGGGCGCGTTCGCGTCCGGCGCGAAGATCGTCGCCGTGTCGAGGCGGGATTGGGATGACAGGGCTCTCGTCGATTTTCTCAAAAAGAACAAAGCCGTCTCGGGCGATGATTTTTCGCGGCTCATATCGTATTCCAAAGTCGACATAGAGGCTGATACGGGATATGCCGAATTGGCGGCATCGATCGAGCGGCTCCGTGCCGATGCGCACGGAAGCGATATCGTCTATTACAGCGCTCTCGCGCCGGCATTTCACGGCAGGGTGGCGCAGGGCCTCCGCGTCGCAGGGCTTCTCGTCCGCGGCTCGTCGGAAAAGCTTCTCATCGAAAAACCCTTCGGCACGAGCGAAAAGACCGCATGCGAGCTCGACCTGCTGCTCGAATCGCTCATCGATGAAGAGCAGATATTCAGGATAGATCATTATCTGGGCAAAGATACCGTGAGGGCGATCATGGATATCCATGAGAGGACGCCGGAGTTCTCGAATCTCATATCGGCCGCGAGCGTGAGATCGATACGCGTCAGATTGTTCGAAGAAAAAGGCATCGGCGATCGCGGCGCGTCATATGACGGCGTCGGGGCGTTCCGCGACGTGGGGCAGAATCATATGCTCGAGATGCTGGCCGCTCTCGCTGCGGAATTCGGCGAAAAGGCTGGCGGTAAAACGGGCGCGGATTGGCAATCGGCGCGCGCCGCGGCGCTTTCGCGCCTCGCGCCTCCGGCGCGGACATGTGAAATGTCGCGGCGCGGCCAATACGAAGGATACGCAGGGGAAGAAGGCGTCCGCGCCGGCTCGACGACCGAAACGGCGTTCGAGGTGGTCACGAGTTTTTTATCGGGCAAGCTCAAGGGAATTCCCGTGACGCTCGAAGCGGGAAAAAAGATGGGCGCGTCCGAGGCCTTCGTCGAAGTCTCCTTTAAAGACATCCCCGAGCTCCCTCGAAGGATGATATTCCGCGTCCAGCCTGAACAGGAAGTGTCCATAGAAGGCGGCGAAGGACCTGATTCGTCGTTCGACGTGCCGAAGACGCGCGACGCATACGGCAATATCATCCTCGCCGCGCTTGCCGGATCCCGCCGCGAATTCGTCGGCAGGGAAGAGATCGAAGCCCTGTGGAGCTATGCCGACCATGTCGTCGCCTGCTGGGGCAAAGTGCCTCTCGAAACATATGGCGAAGGCAAGCCCTTTTTGATAAAGTAGAGCCATGTTGAAGAAATTCCTCATGAAGCAGGCGATGAAGTCCCAGCTCAAGGACATCCCCGAAGCCGAACAGTCGGCGCTTCTCGACATGGTCGAGCGCAATCCGGCTTTCTTCGAGAGCCTGGCCAAAGAGCTCCAGGAGAGCCTTCATTCGGGCAAAGACCAGCAGGCGGCCATGCTCGAGGTCATGGCCAAGCACAAAGACGAGCTGTCGAAGATCATGGGAAAATAAGCGCATCGCAATGAAAAGATCAAAGAAGATATTCATATTCGCCGGGAATCCCGATGCCGCGTCGCTCTCGTCGTCGCTCGCCGAATCGTACGCCAAAGGCGCCCAGGCGGCAGGGCACGAAGTGCGACTCACCCGCATCGCGGATATGAAGTTCGATCCCGTGCTCCACAAAGGCTATAAAGCGATCCAGCCTCTCGAGCCCGATCTCCTCAAATTCCAGGAAGACGTGAAATGGGCCGAACATTTCGTGTCGATATTCCCGATCTGGTGGTCGGATATGCCCGCTCTCATGAAAGGCCTCGTCGACCGCGTCTGGATGCCCGGCTTCGCATACAATTTCAGGAAAGGCCTGATCCCCGGCTGGTATCGCAGGCTCAAAGGCCGTTCCGCCCGCGTCATCGTCACGTCGGATTCGCATCCGGCGATCCTCTGGATCCTCTTCGGCGGCAACATCAACAACTGGATCCGCGGCGTCCTGCGATTCTCCGGCTTCGCTCCCGTCAGAAAGACGTGGTTCTCCGGCATGAGGAAGATATCGCCCGAGCGCGCGCAAAAGCTCCTCGCCAAGATCGAAAAGCTTGGCAGGAAGGGGAAATAGAGCCCCATACTTGACTTTTGTCCATATATGGTATATAATTGTAGGGTAAGCTCCTTGATAGATTCTTGCGATTGCGGCGTTCTTTGAGGGCATCTTGTGCCTTGAAAGAACGCCGTAACATCCAAACATATCGGCGCGCATCTCGGGACAAACTCACAGTCGTGAGACCCTGACGTGCAAGACAGACAAAAGGAAAATATGAGTAACATCATGTTCAGAGACGCTGCCGGACCGCTCGCTGACCTTCACACGAAGCTCGGAAGCGAGAATGGTAGCG
>JAIFWQ010000016.1 GCA_019661795.1 Candidatus Parcubacteria bacterium
GGAGAAATCGATGCCGCGGGCGACGAGCTTCGGGATGAAAAGGCCGAGGCCGTTTCCGACGATGGTGAAAGCCGCGAGGACCGCGACGTGCCCCCAATACGGCTTCAGTATTTTCCATATATTCCGCTGTGCTTTCGGCGAGCTTTTATTCATGGATACTTAACGATATAGTACGCCCGTGAATAAGGAAAGGTTTAAGGCTCTCGTCCGCGATTTTTATAAGCAGAACGGCAGGCATAGCTTGCCCTGGCGCGACACGTGCGACCCGTACCAGATATTGGTCTCCGAAGTCATGCTCCAGCAGACCCAGGTGCCGCGGGTGCTTAAAAAATATGCCGAATTTCTGGCCGCTTTTCCCGATGTCCGCGCGCTCGCGAAGGCCCCGACGGCGAACGTGCTGAAAATCTGGCAGGGACTCGGCTATAATCGCCGCGCTCTTCTGTTGAAGCGGGCAGCAGAGACGATCACGAACGATTTCGCAGGCGTTTTTCCGCGGACCGCGGCCGAATTGGAATCTCTCCCCGGCATCGGCCAGTCCACCAGGGGCGCGATCATGGCGTTCGCCTTCGGCGTGCCGACGGTCTTCATCGAAACGAACATCCGCGCCGTCTTTCTTCACTGCTTTTTCAAAGACAAAACCGGCGTGCGCGACAGGGACATCTTTCCTTTGATCGAAAAGACCCTCGCCCGGAACGATCCGCGCGGGTGGTATTACGCCCTCATGGATTATGGCGTCCACCTGAAGCGGACTCTGCCGAATCCGTCGCGCAAAAGCGCCCATCACGCGCGGCAATCGCCTTTCAAAGGATCGAACCGCGAGATCCGCGCGCGGATCGTGAGATTCGTCCTCGAAAAACCGCGGACGGAACGGGAGATCGTCGCCCACATCGGCGAAACGCCGCATGACGTCCAGAAGAATATCGGAAAGCTCGTCGCGGAGGGATTTATGAAAGAAACAGACGGCGTTTTCAAAGCGTAATAAGAGCATGAAAACGATTTTAATAGTCATCATCGCCTTGATCATCGTCATCCTCGGCGTGTATCTCTATAAAGCGACGGTCAATCCCAGTAATACGGGAAAAGAAACGGTCTACTGCACGCTCGACGCCAAACTCTGCCCCGACGGATCATACGTCGGCCGGACCGGTCCAAAATGCGAGTTTGCGCAGTGTCCGGGAACTGCTACAGGAACGCGGTAGATTGACCGAACATGCGAAAGGTATAAAATGACCGGAGTGACAGGTTTAGAGGCCAAGCCGCCCTTTACGGGGCGGCTTTCGCATTGTATGGACGAAAGATTCAGGATTTTTTCATCAGAATTTTATATCGATGACCTATCCTATGCGCAGGTGCGGAACGACAAACCGGCACCATGGGCATGCTGATGGCTCAGGCCTCTAAACTTGTCACTTAGAGCGCGCGGGTTCGATTCCCGTCATGTCCATCTTTTGTTTCGATCTTTTGCCGTATACAATTGACCCGTGAATTTAAGCCATCTTTTGGAAGAGCATTTTCGCCTTTTGGGTCCCTTGAAAGGCGCTTTGAAGCGTCTCGGCATTTCCACTATCGAAGACCTCCTCTACCATTTCCCCGTCCGCTATGACGATTCGGCTGAATCGAGGAATATCACGAGCCTCGCCAAAGGCGACGATGCCGTCATATTCGGAAAAGTCTCGAAATTGAAGATGTCGAAAGGCTTTCGCAGCCGGATAGCGATGGCGGACGGCATGATCGAAGACGAGACAGGCTCGATCAAAGCGGTCTGGTTCAATCAGCCGTATCTCGCCAAAATGATCCCTGACGGCGCTCTCGTCCGCGTCCAGGGAAAAGTCTCCGAGCGCAAAAAAGACGGCGAATTATATCTGTCCAATCCGAAGATCGAGAAAGTCGACCGGCTTCCGGACGCCAAAGGCGATTCGCTTTTCGTCGTCCGCGATGAAGAGGATATCGAGAGCGGCGAAAAGAGCGCGGCGAGGGTCCTCTACCCCGTATACCCCGAATCCCAGGGCATATCGTCGAATTGGATATATCACGCGGTACAAAAGATATTTAAAAGCGGCATACTCGACGGCATAGAAGATCCGCTTCCCGAAGATATCCTCAAAAAATATAATCTGCCGGGGATACGGACCGCCTTCGTATGGATCCATGCGCCGAAAGACGCCAAAGACGCGTCCGCGGCGCGCAAACGATTCGCCTTCGAAGAGATATTCATGATCCAGCTCGACCGCCAGCGCGAAAAAAAGGCATGGAAAAAGAATCCTGCGTTCGTCATCGAGCCTTCGGCCGCGGTCGTGAACGATTTCGTGTCGCGATTCCCTTTTCCTTTCACGGACGCGCAGTCGAAAGCGGTCGCGGACATCCTCGGCGATTTCAAAAAAGGCCATGCGATGGCGCGGCTCCTCGAAGGAGACGTCGGTTCCGGCAAAACGGCGGTCGCCGCGACGACGGCACATGCCGCGATCATGACGCGGCCCCTGTCGGCGACGAAACCGGGCGTACGGCAGGCATACGGATCGCTCCAAGTCGCCTACATGGCGCCGACGGAGATACTCGCGACCCAGCATTTCGAATCGTTCATATCGTATTTCGAGCATACCGGCATATCGATCGGACTCATCACCGGATCCGG
This sequence comes from Candidatus Parcubacteria bacterium, assembly GCA_019661795.1. Classification (GTDB taxonomy): domain Bacteria; phylum Patescibacteriota; class Minisyncoccia; order Phycocordibacterales; family UBA6065; genus UBA6065. The sequence continues at coordinate 2,633 of JAIFWQ010000016.1, forward strand.
CTGCCGCAAATTCCCCGCCAAAGTCCCGACCTATCGGAACGGAGAAAAACATGATTGGACGGACATATCCCGGACCCAGCTTTTGAAATGGGTGGCGAATGGCGAGATCCCGATCCTCATCGGCACGCACGCTCTCATACAAAAATCGGTCCAATTCAAAAATCTCGCCTATGTCATCGTCGACGAACAGCACCGATTCGGCACTGCCCAGCGGCAGAAACTCGTTCGAAAGGACGATATCCACCCGCATTTGTTGAGCATGACGGCGACGCCGATCCCCCGCACGCTCGCTCTCACCATATATGGCGACCTCGATATCACGCTTCTCGACCAGATGCCCCAGGGCAGAAAGCCGATCATGACGGAGATCGTCGCCCCGGAAAAGCGCGGCGAAGCGTATGAAAAGATGCACGCCCGATTGAGCGAAGGCCGGCAGGCGTATGTGATCTGCCCGCGCATCGACGAGCCTGATCCGGAAAAAGAGATGGCCGTCATCGCGAAATCCGTCAAAGAAGAAGCGAAGAGGCTCAAGGAAGACGTATTTCCCGAATACGAGATCGGCATCCTCCATAGCAAAATGAAAGATGCGGAAAAAGAAAAGGTCATGGGCGATTTCAAAGCGGGCAGGATCCATATCCTCGTCGCCACGTCCGTCGTCGAAGTCGGCGTGAACGTGCCGAACGCCACGACGATATTGATCGAAGGCGCGGAAAGGTTCGGCCTTTCGCAATTGCATCAGCTTCGCGGGCGTGTCGTGAGATCGAACCATCAGGCATATTGTTTCGTTCTCGCTGAAACTCGCGGAGAAAAGACGATCGAGCGCCTGAAGGCTCTCGCCACGGCGAAAAACGGCTTCGAGCTCGCCGAATATGACCTGAAATTCCGCGGCGCAGGCGATCTCTACGGCAGGAAGCAATGGGGCGTCTCCGACGTCGCCATGGAGGCGATACAGAATATAAAAATGGTGGAGGCGGCGCGCGCCGAGGCGGTCAAGCTCGTGGAGGAAGACGAATCGTTCGCCCATTTCCCTCTTTTGAAAGCCGAATTAGAGAGCCGCGAGAAGCAGAAGATACATTTTGAATAAAAAAGCCGGCCCGAAGACCGGCTGGAATCTCAAAATATCAGAGCCTCTTCGGCATCACGATCTCATCGATAAGTCCGAGCTTGAGAGCTTCCTTTGCTCCGAAATATCTCTCCTGTCTCGACCATGTACGAATCCTGCCGAGCGGCTGTCCGCTTTTTTTGCTGAAAAGCCGGAGAAGCTCGTCATCCCATTCTCGGAATTCCTTGATGTGGTCGTCGAAATCGTCTCTGTCGAGAGGAAGATCGTTGAGCCGTATCGCATGGAACATAAGCCGCGCGTGCTTGTAACAGAGACGCCTGTCGCAATGCTGGAAAATGTCGAAAGCCGCCGAATGCGCATCTCCTATGACCAAGCCATGCACCGGCGCCGGAGAATTCCGGATCGCATCGCATATGTACATGCCGCTTACAGCCAAGCCGCCACCACTGTTAATAATGAGCGTGATAGTCGAATTATTCTGAAGATTAAGATACAAGATCGATGCTGATATACGATCCTGAACGGAACACTTGATCTCTTCTTGAAGCAGAATTTGGCGCCGCGCCAGAAACGCCTCGTTGATATCCCTTTCGCTTATAGACATATCTACACCTCCTTTTTAAGTGCTGTATATCTAATACGCTGATCGCGCTTCTTTCGGCCTCATCATGACCAAATAGAAGGCCGGCACGATGTAGAGCGTGAGGAACGACGACAGGAGAAGCCCGAATATGACAGAGCTGCCGAGGGCGCGCCAGAATTCATCGGATAGCGTAACGGGCAGGATGCCGAATATGGTGCAGATCGACGTGATAAAGATCGCCTCGAGCCTCGATTTGCCCGCGTCCGCGACGGCGTCTTCGAATCCGATGCCGCTCCGCAGGTTGAGGTTGATCTTGTCGACGAGGATGATCGAGTTCTTCACCACGATGCCGAAAAGCGCGAGGATGCCGATGAGCCCCGGCAATCCGAGCGATACGTCGAACACCGCCATGCCGAGGAATACGCCGATGAGCGCGAGAGGGATCGGCACGAGGACGATGAGCGCCTTTCGGAACGAATTGAACTGGACGACGAGGGTCGCCACGATGAGGACGATGGCGATGATCATGGCGCGGACGATCGACGCGAACGATTCCGCGTTCTGTTCGTTCTCGCCGCCGAAGGTGATTGCATAGCCCTGGGGCATTTTGTACGACGCCGCGCGTTTCTGGAATTCGGCCAATATGGCCGGGCCGTTCGTCGTCGAATCGGCCGCGGCTGTGAGGAGCACCGTCCTCTTCTGATCGATGCGGGTGATGGCATCGACGGCGGGCTTGAGCTCGATCGTCGCCACGTCCTTGAGGAAGACCGGCTCTTTGCGGGAATTGAGCACTTCGAGGTTCTGGATCGCCGCGAGGTCAGGGATCGACGCTTCGTCGAACGTCGCTATGAGCTTGATCTCTTTTTCGCCTTTGATGACCTTCATGAGCTCGATGCCGGATACGGCAGTGCGCAAGACGGAACCGACGGACGCGGCGGAAAGAGAATTGCGCTCGAGGGCCTGTTGGTCGAGCTTGAACGTGTATTCAGGGACCGAGCCTTTGAGCGACGAATCGACGTTGACCACGCCCGGTATGGAAACGACGATCGACCGCAGATCGTTCACGATCTTTGTAAGGATGTCGAGATCGTCGCCGGCGATATGCGCTTCGAATGCGGCGCCCGCCGGAGGTCCGCCGGTCTGGGCCGAGACATGGATCTCGAGGCCCGGGATATGCGCGCCGGCAAGGTCCGCGCGGATCACATCGGCGAGCTCGAAGGATGTATGAGTCCTGAACTTTTTGTCCTTCAAGGTCAGCGTTATCGACGCGAGATTCGCCGATCCAGTGCCGCCGCCGAAGCCTCCGCCCGCGATGCTCGACCGGCCGACGACCGTCGAATAGCTTTCGACTTCGGAATATCCGAGCGCCCTTTCTTCGACCGGGCGGGCGAGCCGGTCCGTCGCGTCGAGGCTCGAACCCACCGGCGCGCGCAAGTCTATATATACGTAATCCTGGTCGGACTGCGGAAAGAATTCGTTCCTGACGACGCCCGTGACGACGAGCCCGATCGACGCGATGAAAAGGAGCGTCACGCCGCCGAGAACGCGGCGGCGGCGCTTCTTGTCGAAAATGTAATGCTTGAGCGTGCGCTCGTATACCGGCAGGAAGCGATGGAAATTGACGATGCCGTGGATGAGCCTGCCCGTGAGATTCTCATGCTCCCGCGCGCCCTGCGATGCGAGCTTCCTTTTGACCAGCTCGTCGTCTTGCCATTCCCTTTCCGAGAGAATGGCGTTCTCGATCATGGCTTCCCTGCCGCCTTTCTCATACCACCATATGAGCCAGCCTTCCACGGCGAGAGCGATGATGCCGAGGACGACCGGGATGATGCCAGCGACATAGAACATGGATGCGGCGAATACGATGAGAGCGCCTTCCGTTATGAAAAAGAGCCGGCGCGTCATGCGGATGCGCTCGAGCACGGCCGCGAGAGGATGATTGACCATGAGCGCGATGAAAAGCGACGAGACGAGCGTGATCGATACCGTGACAGGGATCGATTTCAGGTATTCGCCGACGATACCCGTCGCGAAAAGGAGCGGCAGGAACGCCCAGACGGTCGCCAAGGTCGTGGTGGTGAGCACCCATTTGAAATCATTGAGCACCAGAAGCACCGCTTCTTCCGGCGTGAACTTGCCCGTATTTATATATTGTTTCGTCGCCGATACGACCACGATGGCGTCATCGACGAGGAGGCCGAGAGAGAGTATGAGCGAGAAGAGCGACAGGAAGTTCAGCGTCATACCGATCATATGGAGCACGCCGAAGCTCACGAAGAACACCAGAGGTATGGCGAGGCCTGCGACGAACGCCTCTTTGAGGCCGACGATGAGGAAAAGGATGATCGAGACGAGAAGGACAGTTATGAGGAAATCGTGGGAGAGCTGGTCGAAGCTTTTCTTGATCTCTTTCGCCATGTCCAAAGTCACGTTGTACGTGATGCCGGGCGACGAACGGGCGATCGCTTTATCCACGGCCGCTTTCGTCAGGTCGGCGGTATCGAGAACCGACGCGCCCTGCCTTTTTATGACGCCGATGCTCACCGAATTCTTCGGTTCCGAGCCGCCGATGGAGAGCCTCGAATAGGTCGTCTTCTTTTCCGCCTTTTCCGTGACCCTCGCGATGTCGCGGAGAAGCACCGACCCGCCGCCTTCCGCATGCGATACGGGGATGTTCGCTATGTCGGCGATCTCCGTCATGCGCGCGTCGGTGCGGACGGGAAAAACGAGCGTCGAGCTTTCGAAATTGCCCGCCGGCATGGCGTTGTTCGCCGAAAGCACGGCGCGATTGGCGTCGTCAGCCGATATGCCGTAGAAGATGAGCCTCTCCGGCATATAGGCGATCTCGTATTCCTTCACATCGCCGCCTGATATGTCGACTTCGCGCACGCCGGATATCCGTTCGAGGTCGTCTTTTATATTTTCAGCGAAGGCGCGCAAGGTGAAGCCGTCATACGGGCCGGTGAGCGATATCGCCCACATCGGCGTGTCATCGAGCGATATCTCGCGGACGACCGGGTCTTTGGCTTCGGTCGATATGTCGGGCTTGGCCTCGGTCACTTTGTCGCGCAATCGGCGGATGGCGTCTTCGAGGTTCTCATTCGCGTTGAACTCGACCTGTATGGACGAGAGCGAATTGTATGAATTCGACGTGATCTTTTTCACGCCTTTCAGGCCCGAAAGCTTGGTCTCGATCTTTTTAGTGACGAATTCTTCGACGTCGGACGGCGACGCGCCGGGATACGCGGTCGCGACGATGCCGATCGGGATCTTGACCTCCGGATTCGATTCGCGCGGCAGGCTCGCGAACGAATACAGGCCCCACGCGGTGATGACGAGGATGAGAAGGAC
>JAIFWQ010000017.1 GCA_019661795.1 Candidatus Parcubacteria bacterium
GTCTTCGGATCTTCCACGAGAGCCCAATCGATCTCTGATATATGGACGAGACCTTCGAGGCCTTCGTCGATCTTCACGAAGACGCCGAAGTCCACCATGCCGGTGACTTTGCCTTCTACTTCGTCGCCGACTTTGAATTTGGCGACCGCCGCGGTCTTGTCCTTGCCTTCGACCGAATTCTTTTCGGAGAAGATCAGCTTGCCTTCCTTAGGGAACGCGCCGATGATCGATACGGCGATCTTGGTGCCGACGAGCTTCTTCAATTCCTCGAGGATGCGGTCCTTGTCGCCGTCCTGGACGCGAGGATAATGTTCCGGCTTGAGCTGGGAAGCAGGGAGGAAGCCCTGGATGCCCTGCCATTCGATGATGAGGCCGCCTTTGTTCGCTTCCTTGATAGGGAGCTCGAGTACGGTCTTCGCCGCGATGGCCTGCTCGGCTTCGGTCCAAATGAGAGCCTGTCGCGCTTCCTTGAGAGAGAGCTCGACATAGCCTTCTTTGTTCGAAGCGTCGACGACTTTGGCCGAAACCTTGTCGCCGATGTTTATCTTCTTAATGACGTCGCGGGCGAGTATGTATTCGCGGCCGTATATGATGCCGGTTCCGAACGGAGGAAGGTCGACGAACACGCCTTTCTTGTCGATGGCGATGACCGTGCCTTCGATGAGGTCTCCGACATTCGGAGGCGTAGGGGAGGACGCGAGCATTTTGCCCATGGCCGTCTCCTTCACCGCCTCTGCGGCTTCCGCCGTCTTCTTGATATCTTCTTTTGCCATAAATGAAAAAAGCCTGAAATTTCTCTCCGCTCGATTCTCGTCGCTGTTTTCCCGGGAGAGGGTTAATTTCAAGGGTATTTCCTTGTAAATGCCGGCGATATCATCGATACGCGCCGACAGGGGCATACTATCAGAACGGCCTTAAAAGTAAAGAAAAAAGCTCCTGCGGGGGCAGGAGCTCGGTGGGCTTTCTTTGGCTCATTCATCCAATCGCCGTAGAGCTGGTCCGCGCCGCGCGAAGATGAGCGATCCGACAAGGAGAGCTATGAGTATGAAGAGGACGATCTTTGCGGCGATCGCCAGACCCCCGACGAGGCCGCCGAATATAACGATGAGCGCCATGAAGGCGATCATGAGGAGCATAAGAGTGTAACCGAGCATGGGATGCCTTTCTCGATCCACTCTATGCCTCGTCCATCCTTTGTCAATCTAGATACAAAATCCAAAATGCCCTATACTCTTTCCATATGGTAATAACCTATCAGGGCGGCGCGTTCGTCAAAGTCCAGTTCGGCGACATAACGATCGCGGTCAATCCCATTTCCAAGGATTCCAAAAAATTGAAGCCGTCGCGGTTCGGCGCGGATATAGCTCTCGTATCTATAAACGACAGAGACTTCAACGGCGTCGACCAGGTATCGTTCGGCGAAAAGAAAGCCTTCGCCGTAACCGGCCCCGGCGAATACGAGATCAAAGACGTTTTCATCAAAGGCTTCAAATCGGATTCCAAATACGGCGGGGAAGAAAGGATCAACACTATATATACGGTGCACCTCGAGAATATGAATCTCTGCTTCCTCGGCGCCCTCGAGCTGTCCGAAGGCAAGAACCTTCCCGACGAGGCTTCCGAGGCTCTCGACGACGTAGACATCCTGTTCGTGCCGATAGGCGCGGACGGCGTCATGGCGCCATCTGACGCGTACAAGCTCGCGGTCAAGATCGAGCCGAAGCTCATCGTGCCTCTGTATTTCGGCAACGCTGCCGCTCTGAAGGCCTTCCTCAAGGAAGCGGGCGAAGAATCCCAGAAGCCGCAGGACAAGCTCACCCTTAAAAAGAAAGACCTCGAAGGCAAAGAAGCCGACGTCGTCGTCCTCGAACCTGCGGCATAGGCGCAGGCATACGATCGCATGCTCGACTATCTCGAAAATCTGCGGAAAAAGCCGGAACCCGAAAGGCGCAAAGCGGTGCTCGTCATGTCCATAGGCATCACCATCGTCATCGCTCTCGTTTGGGGCGCTTTTCTCGGCATGCGCATGAATGCCGGCGATTTCGCCATCAAAAGCGACCCGACGAAAAAAGGCGTTCCGACCATCAAAGAGACCTTCTCGAACATCGTCGATCAGATCAGCCATATCATGGATTCGGCGACTTCGACGGCGACCGATACTGCGGCTAAATAAGGCGGGATATGAGCTGCCCGGCGCATTGTTTTCGAGAGCCGAATTTGCTATAATAACGAACATATAAAGCCCTAAAAAGCCTATTTTATTTGTCCCAAAATGAGCCCTAAGCCTACCGAACCTGAAGCAAAGCCGGCGGAAAACCATAAAGGCGTCGTCATCCGGTCGATCGTGACGGAGATGCGCGAGTCGTACCTCGACTATGCGATGTCCGTCATCACGTCGCGCGCCCTTCCGGATGTCCGCGACGGCCTCAAGCCGGTGCATCGCCGCATCCTCTATGCGATGAACGAGATCGGCCTCACCGCGTCGGCGAAGACGCGCAAGTCCGCGACGGTCGTGGGCGAAGTGCTCGGAAAATACCATCCTCACGGCGACGTGGCGGTCTATGATTCCATGGTCAAAATGGCCCAGGATTTCTCCATGCGCTATCCGCTCATCATCGGACAGGGAAACTTCGGCTCGATCGACGGCGACGGCGCGGCGGCCATGCGATATACCGAAGCGAAAATGTCGCGCCTCGCCGCAGAGCTCCTCAAGGACCTCGAAAAGGAGACCGTCGAGTTCCGTCCGAACTACGACAACACCCGAAAGGAGCCGTCGGTCCTCCCGGCGGCTGTTCCGAATCTTCTTTTAAATGGTACGCTCGGCATCGCCGTCGGCATGGCGACGAACATTCCTCCGCACAACCTCGGGGAGGTCATCGATGCGACGATGCATCTCATCGAGAACAAAGACGCTACGACGGAAGATCTTCTCAAATTCATCAAAGGCCCTGATTTCCCGACGGGCGGCATGATATTCGGCGAAAAAGACGTCCAGCACGCGTACGCGACCGGCCGCGGCGGCATCGTCGCGCGCGGCGAAGCGGAGATCGTCGAAAGCAAGAGCGGCCAGTACCAGATCGTCATATCTTCGATCCCATACCGCGTCGTGAAGGCCGACCTCATCGTCGCTATCGCTGATCTCGTTCGCGACAAGAAGATCGAAGGCATCAGGGGCCTGCGCGACGAATCGGCCAAAGACATCCGCGTCGTCATCGACCTCAAGCAGGGCGCCCAGCCACAAAAAGTTCTCAATTTCCTGTACAAGCACACCCAGCTCGAAGACACGTTCCATCTCAATATCGTGGCTCTGGTCAAAGGCCGCCCGGAAACGCTATCCCTCAAATCGATCCTCGAGCATTTCATAGAACACCGCATCGAAGTCGTGAAGCGCCGCACCGCGTATGACCTGCGCGTCGCCGAAGCCCGCGAGCATATCCTGCTCGGCCTCAAAAAGGCGCTCGACCATATCGACGAGATCATCAAGCTCATCAAAAAATCCAAAGACGTCGAAGATGCGAAGTCCGGCCTCATGAAAACGTTCAAATTCTCCGACCTTCAGGCGCAGGCCATCCTCGACATGCGCCTTCAAAAGCTCGCCGGCCTCGAGCGGAAGAAGATCGAAGACGAGCTTTCCGCTATCCAGGCCCTGATCAAGGACCTCAAGGAGCTCCTCGCGAGCCCGAAGAAGATCCTCGCCGCCATCAAAACAGAGCTCGCCGAGATCAAAGGCAAGTTCGGCGACGAGCGCCGCACGAAGGTCATCAAGCACGGCGTGAAGATCATGTCCGACGAGGATCTTATCCCTGACGTCGAGAACGTGCTCGTGCTCACCCAGGGCGGATACGTCAAACGCACCGTTCCCGACGAATATCGCAAGCAGAAACGCGGCGGCGTGGGTGTGATCGATCTTGATACCAAAGAAGAGGACTTCGTCACCAATCTCATCACGGCGAACACGCATGCCGACATGCTCTTCTTCACGGACAAAGGCAAGGCGTATCAGATAAAGATGTACGAATTGCCGGAAGGCAGGCGCGCGACGAAGGGCAAGGCCCTGGTCAACTTCCTTTCGCTCGCGGATAGCGAAAAAGTAACGTCGGTCCTGCCTATGCCGAAAGAATCCAAGCAGACGGGGCTGTCATTGATGATGGTCACCAAGCTCGGCACGGCGAAAAAGGTGAAAGCCGAAAGCTTCCACGATGTGCGCAGGTCGGGCATCATCGCCATCACGCTCGAGCCAGGCGATTCGCTCATGTCGGTGTCTTTCGTATCGAAGGGCGACGAGATGTCGATCGTCACGGCCGAAGGCCAGTCGATCAGGTTCAAGGAAAGCGATATCCGCGAAATGGGCCGGTCGGCTATGGGCGTGCGCGGCATAAGCCTCGCCAAGGGAGACTTGGTCATCAGCGCCGACGTCATCAAGGCCGCAGCGAAAGGATCGCGCATCATGGTCATATCGAAGAACGGCTACGGCAAGACCACGGAAGCAGGGGAATACAAGACCCAGAAGCGCGGCGGTTCGGGCATTCTCACCATGAACGTCACGGACAAGACCGGCCAGGTCATATCGGCGAAGGTCATCACCGAAGAAGACAGCGAGCTCGTCGCCATGTCCAAGAAATCGCAGGTAGTCCGCATCGATATCAAGGAGATTCCGGTCCTCGGCCGCTCGACGCAAGGAGTCAGAGTGATGAAACTGCGTGAAGGAGATTCATTGGCATCTGTAGTTTGTTTATAAAAGATAGCGACATGATTTTGGAGGACACTCTCGGAGCGCGACGGCGCGAGAGGGAGGGCGCCGGGTCCATCCCGGCGACCCGGTGTCCGACAAAGTCATGCCGCTATCTTTTGCTATACTAAATACATATGTTCAGCGATCCTCAGCACAATATAGAACAGCTCGGTCTCTCGTCTGGTGCCGTGGTCGCCGATCTCGGCGCGGGGCTCGGCTTTTATAGCATCGAGGCGGCCAAAGCCGTCGCGCCCATGGGCAAAGTCTATGCCGTCGACGTTCAGAAGGATCTGCTCGACCGCCTTAAAAAGGAGATCCAGAAGAACCATCTCGGAAATATCGAAACCATCGCGGGCGATCTCGAACGGCTCGGCGGATCGAAGATCAGGGAGTCGTCGGTCGACGTCGCCATCGCCTCGAACATACTTTTCATGCTCGAGGACAAAAAGACGTTCCTTCTCGAGATCAAACGGATACTCAAAAAAGACGGCAGGCTGCTTCTCATAGACTGGGCGGCGTCGTTCTCACAGATGGGGCCGCATGCCGACCATGTCATATATAAGGATGACGCGGTGAAGCTCCTCGCGGGCGTCGGATTCGAATTCGACAGGGAGATACACGCCGGCGCGCATCACTATGGTATAATTTTTCATAAGCGCTAAAGACAGAGCATGTCCCGCTTTCAACTCATCTTCACCGGAATACTCGTCGTGCTCGGCATCGCAGGGGCCATCGTCTTTGCGGTCTCCAAAAACTCCGGCTCGCAGGGCGCGCTGGAAGTCGTCATGTGGGGCACGCTCAAGGCCCAGAACGTATCCGAATTCGTCTCGAAAGCGAACGCGGACAACAGGGACACGCTCAACGTGACCTATGTCGAGAAAAAGCCGGCGACGTTCGAATCCGAGCTCGTCGCGGCTCTCGCCCGAGGCACAGGCCCTGACATGGTGCTTTTGCCGCAGGACCTCGTCGTCAAGCAGTTCGACAAATTCTATGTCGTGCCGTTCTCGACCTATTCCGAGCGCGATTTCAAGAATTCGTTCATCCCCGAAGGCGAGCTCTATCTCGTCCATGGGGAAGAAGTGAAAGGCGTCGTCGGCTTTCCATTCTCCGTCGATCCTCTCGTCATGTATTGGAACAGGGATATATTCTCGAACGCGGGATTGGCCGTGCCTCCGAAGTCGTGGACCGAATTCTTCGCCCTCGTGCCTGACCTCACGGCCAAAGACCAGAACGACAACATAACCCGGAGCGCCATCGCGTTCGGCGAAGCGAGGAACGTCGTTCATTTCAAGGAAGCCCTTTCGCTCCTCGCCCTCCAGGCCGGTACGCCGATCGTCGGCAGGAATAGCCAGGGCGAACTGGCGAGCTTCCTTTCCATGCGCGGCACCGGCCTCGTTCCGGCGGAAGAAGCCGTATCGTATTTCACCGAATTCTCGAATCCGCTGAAGCCTTCGTATTCATGGAACAGGTCGCTCCCGGCGGACAAGAGCGCGTTCTCGGCCGGCCGGCTCGCCGTCTATTTCGGTTTCGCGAGCGAGTTGCCGAGCATCCGCGCGGCCAATCCGAATCTCGATTTCGACGTGACCGAAGTGCCGCAGACGTCCGGCAAAAGGATGACCTTCGGCAATATGAACGCCATCGCCCTCCTCAAAGCGTCGAAGAATCTCGCGTCCGCGTACACCGCCGCGGTCACGCTCACGAGCCAGGCGCTCCAGAAGCAGTGGGTCGACATGTCCGGCTTTCCGCCGGTGCGCCGCGACCTCCTCGCCGCCGTCCCCGGCGACGCCTATCAGGCAGTCTTCTACAAGAGCGCGCTCATATCGAACGCGTGGCTCGATCCGAACAGGGAAGCGACGATGGACGTCTTCCGCCGGCTCATCGAGAACGTGTCATCCGGCAAGCTGCGCGTCTCCGAATCCGTCGCGGCGGCGAGCCAGGAGATCGACGGCCTTTTGAGAAGCGATATATGAGATCAATAACGAAATCAGCGGCGGCGTTCGGCATATCTGTTGTCATGGCGGCTTCGGCTGTCGTGGCCGTATTTCCTGCGGCGGCTTTCGCGCAGGCAGCGTCGGATTCGGGAACAGGTTCTGACAATCCGAAAGCAACGAATTTCCAGCTCGTGCCGTGCACCGGCGTCGTCGATCCGAAAACGGGCAAAGGCGTCGAATGCGATTTCAATCAGCTCATCGTCGCGTTCAATAGGGCCGTAAAATTCCTTCTCTATCTTTC
>JAIFWQ010000018.1 GCA_019661795.1 Candidatus Parcubacteria bacterium
TCCAGTATCTTTCGTCGGTGTCGTATTTCCTTTCCGGCGTCGTCGTATTCATGAACATATGCCTGCCGCTCCTGTTCTTCTATTTTGGCCTCATACCGGTGAAGATCAGCACCATGCTCCTCGCTCTCGTATTCATCCCATACATGTTCCTCACCATGGGCGTGCTGTCGTCGACGTCGAACGACCGGTTCTCGTTTCGGGCGCTGTCGTTCTCGCTTTCGTCCTTCTGGATCCATATCAAGGCCCTGTGGTCGGCCATGACGGGCCAGAAGGTCGGCTTCTCGGTGACGGCGAAAAAAGGCCTTTCGGGCAATTTCCTGCGCCTCACGGCGCCGCATATCGGCTATATCGTCCTCGTCATCGTCGGCATACCTGTCGCCATACTGCGCGAAGGCATTTCTGCGTCCGTGGTGAACAACGCCGCGTGGTGCATATTCAATGTCGGCATGTTCATACCTTATATATTCGCGTCCGCTCCGGAAGGATTGGTGAAGAGGTATTTCAAGAATAGCTACGACATCATGTTCATGCCCGACAAGGCCGTGATGGCCAAACTCAAGATCGTCGTCTCGCCCGAGACGCTCGCCGACATCGCGAAATCGAAATCAGCCGACCCGGCTATGAAATAGGGGGCTGGGCGCGGTCCTCGATGAGCGAGTTTCGAAAATGAAGCGCGAACATCGTACCGTTCAGTATGAAAAAGGCGACAGGAAGCGTCGCGATGATGGGCGTCCACTGGTCAACAGCGATGAGGTTGAATATGGATCCCATGAAAAAGAGCGTCCAGCCTTCGAGCTCGGCGCCCTTGTGCCTTTCTTTATCTCGCGCCAGCTTTATGGCGCTCGGGATATAGCTTATAAGACCGATGGCCATAGTGAGGCCGAGGGCGATGAGGGGCTGGTCGAAGAAGACCCAGCGTATCGACGAAATGATCGCCACGATGAGGGCCAATTTTTCGAGGACGCCCCAGCCTTCTTTTCCATAGATGAAAGCGAGCACGGTGATGAGGGCCGAGCCGATAACGTAGGCGAGGGGAACCCATACGGTCGTGCGCCCGCCGATCTGCCAGTATGAAAGGACTACCAGACAGTTAGAGAGCGTCCATATGAGCCATGACGCGCGTTCAGGGGCTGTTTCGCCGCGGATGACGGCTTTGGCATAGGGCGCATAGCCTGCCAAAGAGCAGGCGCCGCCGATGAGTCCTATGTATGAGAGCAACGACATGTATTCAAAATGGATACAGGTTTGTATTATACAATGAATAAAATGATAGAAACAGAGCCCAACATTCGTATTACGATTGAGAAGGCATTATTCGTTTAACAGAAAACCTATGCGTATCGCAACATATGCGGGAGCGGCCGCTCTGGCGTTCGCTCTCTCGGTATCGGCGGCATTCGCCCAGATCTCGTCTTCGACGGCCTCTACGACCGTCCCTGGGGGCGGTTCGGGCTCTTCGACCGCCGCAAAAATTAGATGCGTCGGCGCGGCGGTCAATGCCCGCGAGCTCGCTCTCGACACGGCGGTATCGACGCACCTTCAATCCATAGCCACCGCTTATGGGACGCGCGCGACGGCGCTTCAAAGGGCGTACGCGGCGACTTCGACCGTTTCGATCAAAAGAGACGCGAAAGCGGCGTGGGCGAATTTCGACGCTTCGATAAAATCGTCGTCGAAATCATGGCGCTCGGCGCAAAAAGCCGCGTGGACCCAGTTCAAGACGGCGGCGAAGGCATGCAAAGCTCCGGCATCCGTGCATGTCGATTCGGACAATTCAGAGCGCGAGATCCGCGGCGATTAGTAAATAAAGTTAGATATTCCGTATATCGCTCACGATCTCTGGAAACTCTTCTTGCCAGATATGCTTTCGGCCGATGAGAGTTTTTTCTACCGCGCCAGGCAGGGCCTTCGCGTATTTCGCCATGTCTCTAAAATCGACGATCGGATCATCCGTGCTGTGATAGAGATATACGTTTTCGACCTGACGCGAGATGCGACTGATATCTTTTTCAAGGCCAAAGCCGCCGTTGCGGTTCCGATCGCCTTTTAGACGGATTATAAACGGGGCGGCAATGAGCATGAGCGCCTTTATCTTTTTCGGAAAATCATTCTCGGAAAGATATTTCGCGAGAAAGATACCGCCGAGCGAATGTCCGACGAGCACGACGCCATCATGGAGAAAGGGTACGAGCTTTTCGAACCAAATCCTCCAATCCGCATATAATGCATTCTCTTTGAGGGGCATTCTTGGATTGAAGACTTCGAAATCGCTGCCGAGTCTTTTTCCGAGCGTCTCTTTCCAGCCTAAAGACGATATGAAATCGTCCGCCTCCGCTTTCTCGCGCTTGAGCTCGGCGATATATGCTCTATATGGCCTCCACGGATCGCCGCCGTGGATGACGACCACCTGTTTTTTCATGGATCGAGTATAGCAGAAAGATAGCGAAAAGCGCCCCTCATGGGGCGCTTTTCTGGCTTGTGCTGCAAGCCTTTGTGGGGGAATAGGAGATTTAGTAGCCCGCTCTTTTGGCGAGGTCGAGGGCGTATTCAGGCCACCATGTTCCGGCGCTCGGGCCGCCGTTACAAGCGCCGTCGGATTCGCCCGGCTTCTTTACCCAGAGGAACGCGTCTATGAGAGCGTTTCCGGTCGAGAGCGTCGGCGCCTGGCCGAGAGCGCGTCCCGAAGGGTTGCACCATTCGCCGTTCGACCCGTTCCCGTTTCGGGACGTGTCGATGACGAAGTGCGCGTTTCCGGCGAGCTTCGATACGTTCGTACCGTAGTTCGCGTTGTCGCCCGTCGTCGAGAAGTTCGAGACGTTGAGAGCGAAACCGGCCGATCGGGCGACGCCCGCTTTCGCGAGGCGGTTCGCCATTTCGCTTTCGCCGATCCAGCCCGAATGTCCGGCGTCGACATAGACCTTTGTGCCGGGGTTATTGGCCTTGAAGATATCGACTGCCTGGGAGAGCATCGAATACCTTTCGGTTTTCTGGGAATCCGAGAGACAGTCTATGCTCGCGAGGCCGTCCGGTTCGAGGACGAGGATCGCCTTGCCCGAGCCGAGGCCCGTCGAGACGTTCCGTATCCATGAAAGATACTCCGAAGCGTTCGAGGCGCCGCCGGCGGAATACGATCCGCAGTCGCGGCCGGGGATGTTATAAGCCACGAACGTCGGGATCGAACCCTGGTTCGCTGCCTTGCTCATGGCGCTTTGAACATCGCTTGCGACGTTGGCGTTCCAGCCGCCGAGCCAAATGCCCGTAGACTGCGCGCCGATCTTGTCCATGATGGCCGCGTCGGTCGGACGGGAGGCCCTCCATGTATTCGCTTGGGCGAGAGCAGGGTTGTTCGGATCGACGTAAAGCTTCGAGCCCGAGGCGGTAATGATCGGGGTCGTCGCTATGGTCGTCGCGGTTGTAGGCGCTGGGGCAGTCGTCGTTACGATCGGAACCGGCGTCGGTGCCGCTATAGGCGCAGTCTGCGCCTGTTTCGCGTTCACGTAGACCGGTATGTCCGTCGTCGCGATGATTTTGCCCTGATTGTCTTTGGCCGCGAGGTTAATAACGTATATGTTATTGCCTTTCCACGTCCAATTGGTGAAGTCGATGAGATTCTCCTTGTGAGGAGCGGAAACGTAGCTGTCGTACATCTCCGTCTGGCCGCCGCCGTCGACGGACCAATACATCTTGTAGGAGCCGAGGTTCGAGCCGAGGACGGCCTTGATCGGCTGTATGCCGGTCAAGTTAGAGCCTGCGGCAGGAGACCAAACTCGGATAGCAAGCCTTGCGGTTTCTGCCGGCGCTGCGGTAGCTGTTTGGCTAACCGTAGGGGCAGGAGCAGTAGGGTTTGTAAGAGGGTTTGGCTGCGCTGTGGGCGCGGGTGCCGGTGCAGGGGCCGCCGGTATGATGGAGCCGTGCTTGATCGTCACATTCGTCTTCGCGATCTCATTGCCCGAAAGGTCTTGGGCGATGAAGCTGACGCTATACGTGCCGGTCGAGCTCCAGTTCCATCCGCCGAGGTCGACCATTGCTTCTTTGTGCGGATAGTCTGCCTGGCTGTCGTTCATCTTTACGAGGCCGCCGCCATCGACGGACCAGAACATGCTGTAGTCGCCGAGGCTTTTGCCGTCGACGACCGCTTTGAAAGGCTGAACGCCTTCAAGGGATGCATTGTTCGCCGGCCACCATACGTTGACGGGAGCGGTCGCTGCATGAGCCGCTGTCGTCACGATGCCGGAAGCTGTAAAGATCAGGATTAACGCTAGTAATGACTTTCTCAAACTCAAAGGACCGAATAGTCCTGCAAATTTTCTTTTCAAGTTGGTAAGGGAATTACCTTGCTAACGGAATTTCAGCCGGGGCGGTCATTCGGAAGCGCGGAGAGTATACAGGAACCCCTTTGGAAAGCAAGATAACCTGCGGCACGGCCAAAGAGGGCCGTTTTAGGCCCCTATGGCTTGACGGAGGCGTTCGACGCCCGCGCCTACTTATTCACGTATATATTGACCGCTTTCTGGGATATGACGGTACCCGATCCGTCTTTGGAGACGAAGTTTATGTTGTATGGACCGTTGCCTTTCCAGCTCCAGCCCGTGACGTCCACTATCGCTTCTTTGTGCGGATAGTCTGTCTGGCTGTCGTACATCTGATTGAGCCAGCTTCCGTCCACCTGCCAGTACATGGAATATTCCGACACCGATTTATTCTGGACCATGGCCTTGAACGGCTGGACGCCCGTTATCGATACGCCATCGGAAGGCCACCATATGTCAGTCGTGAGAGGCGTCGATGTCGGAGGTGTGGTCGTCGGCGTCGATGTCGGAGTCGGCGTCGGGGTAGGGTTCGGATTCGGCGGCGGAGTCGTTCCCGGGTCGTATGCGGCGAACGTCTGCACATTGTCTTTCCAGAAATAGTTCGTGCTCCAATTATTGTTGAATACGCCCGCCTTCACGACGTACGTTCCTGCTTTCGAAGGCGTGAAGCTGACGGTATATTGCCCCGGGGCCGTCTGGGTTATGTTCTGATGCTCGAAGAATTTCTGCAGAGACTTCGAATTCGTCTGATCGTAGACCTCTATATCCGATATGACGTCGGAAGCCTGTCCGGTCGTGGTGATCTTGACGGAGAGGTTCGACGCTTTGCCTGTCTGCGCATCGGAGACGGCAGGGGACGAAGCATCCCATGCGCCTGTCGGAGCGGGTGCTGGCGTCGGGGTCGGATTAGGCGTCGGCGACGGCGTCGTCCCTGTCTGGGCGAACCATTGTTTTATAGTGCCTTCAGCGGGCTTATTGCGCGGCGTGTAATCGGTGTTGCCCTGTCCGCCGTAATTCGGATCGCTATTCCAATCCCACAGGAGAACGCCCGCGAAATATGATCGGCTATTCCAGTATTGGATGAGCGCCTGGTAATCGTTCACCTGTTCTTGCGCGTTATAGCCTCCTCCTACGCCCGCATCCCACGGATAGTTATGCGCTCCATCCACGCTTCGATAGCCGATCTCGGTAAAGAGCACCGGCTTGTTGTATTTATTGCGCAGGGGAGCGATCTGATTCTGATCTATGCGGCTCCATGAATCCATGAGCGACTGGACGGAGTTGTTCGAATCGGAAGAAAGCGACCAGTACGCCGATATGCCGATATAGTCGAGCTGGGGCCAGAAGCCGATCTGTTCGAACTCGTCGACCACCGCCGTGCGATCCGTTCCGAAGTTCGCGCTATAGGTGAGTATGCCCGAATAATGCGTCCTCATGCTGTTGATCATTTTTATCCAGCGCGCGGTGTTGTCCGTCCCATAATATTCCGAAGCCATGCCGATGAGCTCGGTTCCCATGACGATCTCTTCGACGTTGTGGGCTTTGCCTATGTCTCCCAGATGGTTGATCAAGGCGCTGTATTTCGCATACCACGCGTCGCGGTCGTTCGCCCGGATGAGGGCGCGCCATTCTCCGCTCGCCACTTCGAGATGAGGCTTGAGCGAGACCTTCAAGCCGACGCTATGGATGTAGTCGATCGACGCGGCGAGCGTATCGTCCGAAGGCGTGTTGCCGGCGTTCTGTATGTCCGAAGACCAGAAGTCGCTCTGATAATAGGGGATGATGAGAGCGATATAATTCGCGCCCATCGATTTGGCGTTCAGCACCGCCTGTTTGAAGCCATCACTCGTGAAATCCGTGTTCCACCGCGGCCGTATGCTCACGCCTTTCTGCCAGTCGGGAACGGCTGCTTGCGCCGGCAGGGCGCCGGCCGGCACGCACGCGACAAAGAGCATCGCCGACATGATCGCCGCGACCGATGACTTGAAGAGATATTTTTTCATGGGAGTAAAAAAGAGATATTTCAATGTTAAAAAGCCCGCGCAAGGCGCTTTAATAGAGGTACGTACCTCGTCGGCGCAATGTTTCCGGCGGCCATATAAAAAAGCCGCAGGTTCCGAACCTGCGGCTTACAGACATGTGAGTCGATCGTCATGCGACCCGAATGCGGGCATCTGCGGCTGACCTAACTGAAAGGAATCTTTTCAGATCGTCGTCACCCGTGGCGGAGATCGAATAATTCCTTTCGAGAAGCATTCTCAGATTTTCCCGGGCGCGCGACAGGCGGCTTTTCACCGTGCCTTCGCTTATGCCGAGGATATGAGCGATGCTTTCATACGACAGATCGAGGACATTGCGCATGGCCATGATCCGCCGATGGTCGTATTCGAGCTTCTGCATGCACTCTTCGACCATCAGGATGAACTCGTCGAGTGCTACCGTATCCGCAGGGCTCTGATCGCGGCCGACAATGAGGTCGCCGAACGTGCTGTCTTCATCTTCGCCGATGGCATGATCCATCGAAAGCGTATCCTGACGATGCCGCCTGAATAGATACCAGTGTCGA
>JAIFWQ010000001.1 GCA_019661795.1 Candidatus Parcubacteria bacterium
GGAGGAGTTCTCGGCTTTATCAAGCCGACAGCGTTCGCTCTCAAGCCTTCGGATATCATCCTCGTCGTCTGTCCGCGGTAGCTGGACGCCTTCGGCCCTCGCATAACTGTTATGCGAGGGCTTTTTCTTTCAAAAAAGGCGAAAAATTGATACTGTAAGGGCCTATATGGCAGATCTTAAGAATCAAAAGCCCGCTTCCGCGCCGGCTCCCAAGACCAAGCTCGTCGAGATAGAGGAGAAGATCCTCGCTTTTTGGGACAAAGAAGAGATATTCCAGAAATCGCTCGATAAGAAAGGCAAAGAATTCGTCTTCTATGACGGCCCGCCGTTCGCGAACGGTCTGCCTCATTACGGACACATGCTCGCGAGCTTCATAAAAGACGCGATCCCGCGCTACAAGACGATGCAGGGATTCCATGTCCCGCGGCGCTGGGGCTGGGACTGCCATGGTCTGCCGGTCGAGACGCTCGTTGAAAAGGAGCTCGGGCTCAAGGCCAAAAGCGACATCGTCGAATACGGCCTCGGAAAGTTCAACGACGTCGCCCGGGAAAGCGTCCTCCGCTATACGGACGAATGGCGCAAGCAGATACCGCGCATCGGCCGCTGGGTGGATATGGACAACGACTATCGCACCATGGACGCGGCATACACCCAATCGGTATGGTGGGCGTTCAAGACGCTGTGGGACAAAGGCCTCGTCTACGAAGGCTTTAAGTCCATGCAGATATGTCCGCGCTGCGGGACGACGCTCTCGAATTTCGAGGTCAATTTGGGATACAAAGACATAACCGACATTTCCGTCTATGCGAAATTCAGGAGCAAGGACGATTCGAACGTCTATTTCATCGCCTGGACGACGACGCCGTGGACTCTGCCGGGGAATGTCGCTCTCGCTGTCGGCGCGGATATCGACTACGCGCGAGTCGCTTTCGAAGGAGCGACGTACGTCGTCGCCCGGGACCGCGTCGCCGACGTATTCGCCGGCAAAGAGCATTCCCTCGAATCGGTGGTGAAGGGCGAAGACCTCGTCGGGATCGCGTACGAGCCGGTTTTTCCTTACTATGCCGACGATTCGCTTAAAAATTATGAGAACGGCTTCAAAATATACGCCGCCGATTTCGTGACGATCGAAGACGGAACGGGCATCGTCCACATCGCACCGGCGTTCGGCGATGACGACATGAAGCTTGGCGAACGGGAGAGCCTGCCTTTCATCCAGCATGTCGGCATGGACGGAAAATTCAAGAAAGAGGTCGCCGATTTCGCCGGCATGGACGTAAAGCCGAAAGACGATCATCAGAAGGCCGATGTCGAGATCATAAAATGGCTCGCGCGGCAGGGGCTTCTCTTCGACAAGAAGAAGATCATCCATCCATACCCTCATTGCTGGAGGTGCGAGACGCCGCTCCTTAATTACGCTGCTTCGTCATGGTTCGTCCGCGTCACGGCGTTCAAAGACAAGCTCGCCGCAGCCAATAAAAAAATCTCATGGGTTCCCGGCGACATCCGCGACGGCAGATTCGGCAAATGGCTCGAAGGCGCGCGGGATTGGGCGATATCGCGCTCCCGATTCTGGGGCGCGCCTATTCCCGTATGGAAGGGAGTCGATTCAGGCAAGCTCTATCCGGTCGGTTCGATCGGCGACCTCGCCAAGCTCATAAAGAAGTCAGGCAATTCGTACCTCCTCATGAGGCACGGCGAATCGGAGGCCAACGCCAAAGGCGTTTCGAACGCGAACATAGACCTGTCGAACGGGTATCCTCTCACCGAAAAGGGCAGGCTCGAAGCCGCCGCCCAGGCAAAAAAGATCGCGGCGGAAGGCATCGACCTCATCATCGCCTCGGATTTCCTCCGGACGAAAGAGACCGCCCGCATCATCGCAGACGCCTGCGGCATTCCCGAGAACAAGATCATATACGACGTCCGCCTGCGCGAATACAACGTCGGCCCGGAAAGGGAAGGCAAGCTCTGGGCCGAGACCGACAAGCACGTCCGGACGCACGGATTCTATCCCGGCATGGAAACTCCGGCGGAACTGAAGAAGCGCGTCTTCAAGGCGCTTTTCGATATCGACCGCGCGCATCAGGGAAAGAAGATACTCATCGTGAGCCACGGATCGCCTCTCAATACGATCATCCATGGCGTAGACGAAACGCCGAGCCAGGACAAAGTCCTCCATGACCAGAGGCGCCATTTCCAGACGACCGGCGAATTGCGTCCGTTCGATTTCGTCCGCTTGCCCCATAACGAGGATTTCGACCTCGATCTTCATAGGCCATTCATCGATGACGTGGAATGCGTCGCTCCCGACGGCGAAAAGCTCGTCCGCGCGCCGGAGGTTTTCGACTGCTGGTTCGAATCCGGTTCAATGCCTTATGGCGAAGCCTGCTACAAAGGCAAAGCTCTGTCGCATTTCGATCCGAAGGGCAGACTCGGCGGCCTTCTCAAAAAGAAAGTCGGCTTTCCGGCGGATTTCATCGCCGAAGGTCTCGACCAGACCCGCGGTTGGTTCTATTCGATGATGGTTCTCGGCGTCGGAGTATTCGGCCAGAGCCCGTACAAGAACGTTGTCGTAAATGGTCTTATTTTGGACGAGAAGGGCGAGCACAAGCTCTCGAAGAGCCTCCAGAATTACCCCGATCCGATGAAGCTCGTCGGCACGTACGGCGCCGATTCTCTGCGCTATTATCTCCTTTCATCGCCGGTCGTCGCGGCGCAGGATCTCTGCTTTTCGGAAAAAGCCGTCGACGAAGTGTCGAAGAAGCTCATCCAGAGGCTCGATAACGTGCTCGCGTTCTACGAAATGTATGCGGCGGATGCGAAGGGCAGTGAAATGAACAGCCGCGACGGCTTGAAAGCATCCGACAACGTCCTCGACCGATGGATCATCGAGCGCCTCCGCGAGACCCGCGACGAAACGACCAGATGGCTCGACCTCTATCAGCTTGACAAGGCCGCCCGGCCGATCATGTCGTTCGTCGACGATCTGTCGACATGGTACCTGCGCCGTTCGCGCGACAGGTTCAAATCCGATGATCGGGCCGATAAAGAGGCGGCTCTTCGTACGACGAGATCCGTTTTCCGCCAGTTCGCCAAAATATCCGCTCCATTCATGCCTTTCTATGCCGAATATCTTTTCGGCAGGGTGAAGCTCGCGTCCGATCCGGAGAGCGTGCATCTGTGCGACTGGCCGAAAGCCGAAAAATCCGACGCCAAGGTCGTGAAGGACATGGAAGAGACGCGCAGGCTCGTCACGCTCGCTCTCCAGGAGCGTTCGAAGGCGAATATAAAGGTGCGCCAGCCTTTGGCCAAGCTCTCCCTCAAGACGCCGTCGCTCGGATCCGAATTCATCGATCTCATACGAGAAGAAGTGAATGTGAAATCGGTCGAGTCGGACGAAAGCATCGCGGCCGAGACGCTCCTCGATACGAACGTCACCGAAAGCCTGCGCAAAGAAGGCGTCGTCCGCGACCTGATCCGCGCCATACAAGATCTGCGCAAAACGGAGGGGCTGTCGGTGGGGGACAAAGTCGCTCTTCTTCTCGATTCCGACGAGAAAGGCAAAGAGCTCGTCCATGCGTTCGCGCACGATGTCCGCCGGATCACGCTCGTCACAGGCATCGAATACGCCCATCTGCCTCATGCGTCGGAGCTCGCCATAGAAGAGCACCGATTCAGGATAGGATTGAAGAGATAACCCATGTCGTACGCCGTCTACAATACCCGCGGCTTCATATTGGGGAGCGGCCCTTCAGGCGAAGCGTCGAAGCTCTATTCCATATACACGGAGGATTTCGGCCTGGTCCGCGCCAAAGCCCAGAGCGTGCGCCTGCTCCAATCGAAGCTCCGCTACAATCTCGAAGACTATTCGTTCTCCGCGGTCTCTCTCGTGAAAGGCAGGGAAGTCTGGAGGCTCACCGGCGCGGAGAATCTTTCGCAAAGATCGAACGACCTCCTCATCCGGGCGAGAACGCTCAATCTGATCCGCAGGCTCGTCCAGGGCGAAGAGAAGAACGAAGATCTGTTCGACGCGCTCCTTCTTCTTGAATCAGATGCTGCAGGCGCGACTGCTCCGTCGGAAGCTCTCATTCTGTCCCATGCGCTCTCGGCCCTCGGCTATCTCGATCTCGCGGCGCTCGAAGGCAAGAGCGAGAGGGAAAGGATACTCGCGATCAATAAGGCTCTCAAAGAGACCCAGCTCTAAAGCGGCGATGCGAAATCGCCGCGTGTTATAATCTTTTCATGTTCGAATCTGACAAGAGAAGCCCTTTGGAACGCCTCAAAAAGGGCCTGTATTCGAGAAATGCCAAAGAATCCGAAGCGCCGCGTCACGATATCCATATCGGGCGCTCGAATGTGTCCGAATCATGGGACGCCCCGAACGGGACCGAAGGCCCTGCGGACGACAAGCCGATCGAAGTGACCCCTGAAAGGCGCTATGCCTACAAGATCGCCTTCATCTGCTCGGCGCTCTTTCTCGTGGCCGCATTCGCCATAGCCGCCTACACCTTTTTCGGCGGCGGCAACTACATATCCGTCGAGAACGTCGACATCCAGGTCGAAGGCCCGTCATCCGTCGCGGGAGGCGAGCCTCTTTCGATCGACGTATCGGTCGCGAACAAGAATCAGACCGACATCGACCTCGTCGACCTCGTCGTCGAATTCCCTCAAGGCACGAAGGATCCATCGAATCCGGCCAAAGACCTGTCCCGCATCAGGGTGTCTCTCGGCGACATCGGATCGCAATCGGTCGTCCAGAAGCCGTTCTCGGCCCTCATGTTCGGGCGCGAAGGCGAGGTGCGCGACATAAAGCTCACGGCCGAATACCGCACGGCCGATTCGAACGCCATTTTCTTCAAAGAGAAGATCTATCACGTGACGATATCCTCGTCGCCCGTCCTCGTTCTCGTCGACGCTCTCGACAAGGTGCTCGGCGGCGAGGCGTTCGACGTGACGATCACGGTGTCCTCCAACACGACCGCGCCGGTGAAGGACGTGCTCCTGTCGCTCGACTATCCGTTCGGCTTTTCGGTCATATCATCCGATCCCCAGGCGACGTACGGCGATAACGTCTGGCGCATCGGCGACCTCGCTCCCGGATCCAAGCGTATGATCAAGCTCCGCGCCACGGCGACCGGCCAGGACGGGGAAGACAGGACGGTGCACGCGAGCGTCGGCATACAGAGCGCCGGCAACGAGCGCGAGATAGCGACGACGATCATAACCCAGGATCACACGTTCACTATCGAAAAACCGTTCCTCGGGCTCGACCTCGCTCTCGACGGACAGCGCGGCGATCTCGCGGCGGACGCGGGAAGGACCGTGCATGCGGACGTCATATGGACGAACAACAGCGGCACCCAGATCACGAACGCCCGCATAACGGCCAAGCTCGGCGGGAGCGCGCTCGACAAGAATTCCGTATCCGTCGACAACGGCGGCTTCTATGATTCGCTCACCAATACGATCACGTGGGAAGCCGGACGGACGGCGGGGCTCGACACCATCGCTCCCGGCGACGACGGCAGGGTCGGTTTCTCGGTCGCGTCGACGCAGTCGGCTCCGAATCAGTCGCGTTCCGCCATCGATCCGGTCATCACCATCGCCGTCTCCGTTTCGGGCAGCCGCACGGACGAAGCGGGCACGCCTCAATCTATAAATACCGCCGTCAGCCGGTCCATAAAGCTCCTTTCCAATCTCGGCATATCGTCCCGAGCCGTCTATTCGCAGGGTCCGTTCAAAAATAGCGGGCCGGTCCCTCCGAAAGTCGATCAGGCGACGACCTACACCATCGTCTGGACAGTGACGAACACTTCGAATACCATCACAGGAGCGAAGGTGACGGCGACTCTGCCTCCGTATGTGGCTTGGACGGGGAACATAAGCCCTACGGGAGCCGATATCAGCTATGACCAAAAGGGCGGCACGATCGTCTGGAACATCGGCGAAGTGCCGCGGAACGCGGATATAGGGTCGGGCGCCAAGCAGGTGGCCTTCCAGATATCGCTCAAGCCTTCCGCGAACCAGGCCGGAACGGTTCCCGAGCTCGTCGGCCAGGCGTCGGTCTCGGGTACGGACGTGTTCACCGGCGCAGCGGCCAAAAATGCGGCCGGCAGCCTTTCAACGAGGATATCGACGGATCTCTTATACAAAGCGGGAGACGAAATCGTCCAAAAATAAATGAAGCACGAATCGAAGAAAAAAGAAGGCGAGAGCGCCGTGATGGAGAACATGATATCGCTCGCGAAGCGGCGCGGCTTCATATTCCAGGGTTCCGAGATATACGGCGGCCTCGCCGGCACGTGGGACTACGGCCCGCTCGGCGTCGCCCTCAAAAATAACGTCAAAAACCTCTGGTGGAAGAGGTTCGTCGCCGACCGCGAAGACATGTACGGCATGGACGCGGCCATTCTCATGAATCAGAACGCGTGGAAGGCATCGGGCCACGTCGCCGGGTTTTCCGACCCTCTCGTCGAATGCGAGAAATGCAAAAGGCGCTTCCGGGCCGACCAGCTCGACGCCGAAGCGCGCGAAAAGAGGAAATGCCCCGAATGCGGCGGCAAGCTCGGCGCCGAAAAGCAGTTCAATATGATGTTCAAGACTCACGTCGGCGCCTCGGAAGACGCGGCGGCGGTGTCGTATCTGCGCCCCGAAACAGCGCAGGGCATGTTCGTCAATTTCAAGAACATCATCGACGCGTTCCATCCCAAGCTCCCGTTCGGCATGGCCCAGATAGGCAAGGCGTTCAGGAACGAGATCGCGCCGCGCGATTTCATATTCCGTACCCGTGAATTCGAGCAGATGGAGATCGAATATTTTGTCGATCCGAAGGATTGGAAAGATACCTTCGAACATTTCATACGGGAAGTCCGCGCGTTCACGGCCGACGTCGGCCTGCCGAAAGAGAAAGTCCACGAATACGAAGTACCGGGGGATTCGCTCGCGCATTATTCCAAGCGTACCGTCGACTTCGAATTCGACTATCCGTTCGGCAAAAAAGAGCTCTACGGCCTCGCATATCGCACCGATTTCGACCTGAAAGCCCATTCGGCTACCTCCGGCGTCGACCTTTCATACTATGACGAAGAAGCGAAAGCCCGCTTCGTGCCGCACGTTATCGAGCCGTCGTTCGGCGTCGACCGCACCGTCCTCGCCGTGCTCTCTGAAGCGTATCGCGAAGACGAGCTCGGCGGCGAGAAGCGCGTCTATCTCAAGCTCGCGCCTTCTGTCGCTCCGATCAAAGCCGCCGTATTCCCGCTCCTCAAAAATAAAGACGCGCTCACCGCGAAAGCCCGCGAGATATATCAGGTCCTGCGCAAAGAATTCGCCAAAGGCTCGGGCGGCGTCGAATACGACGAGGTCGGATCCATAGGCAAGCGCTACCGCCGGCAGGACGAGATCGGCACGCCGTACTGCGTCACCATCGACTTCGACACCATCGAAAAAGACGGCAGTCCCGTCACGGTGCGCGACAGGGATACGGGAACGCAGGAAGCGATACCTCTCAAGGACCTCGTCTCGTTCCTTTCGCAGAAACTGAATCGATAAGGCTCATGAATTTCAAAAAGACTATCCTTACGAACGGCGTGCGGATCGTCACCGCGCCTTTGCCGGGCAACCCGACCGCGACCGTTCTGGTCACCGTCGGCACCGGCTCCTTCTATGAAGCGCCGGAACAGGGCGGTATTTCGCATTTTTTGGAGCACGCCTGTTTCAAGGGCACTTCCAAAAGGCCTTCCGCAAAACACATAACGACCGAGCTCGATACCATCGGCGCGATCTATAACGCCTTCACTTCGAAAGATATCACCGGATATTGGTCCAAGGCCGACGCCAAGCATTTCGGCCGCATCGCCGACATCGTCGCCGACATATTCAAGAATTCGACCTTTCCCGAAAAAGAGATCGAAAAAGAGAAAGGCGTGGTCATAGGCGAGATCGACATGTATGCGGACGATCCGCAGGAGAAGATCGGCGAAGCCTTGCTCAAGCATATGTATAAAGGCCAGCCGGGGGAGCGCGAGGTGCTCGGAACCAAAGAGACCGTCCGCGCCATCACCCGCGACGCGCTCGTCGCATATCGAAGATCCCAATATACCGGCCCGAACGTCGTCGTCACCATCGCGGGCGGTGTGCCGGAAAAAGACATGCTCGCCTGGGCGGAGACGAATTTCGCCGATCTCGACGCTGCGCCAGCGAATCCGGAATTCCCCACGAAAGACAGGCGGCAGGAAGGTCCCGAGACCGTTTTCATAGATAAGGATACCGATCAGGCGCATGTCGTCATGGCGTGGAGGACGTTCGACAGGCTCAACCCCGACCGCTATGCGGCGAGCGTCGTCAAAAATATCCTTCGCGGCGGCATGAGTTCGCGCCTTTTCATACGATTGCGCGATGAAATGGGTTCCGGCTATTACGTTTCGGCCAACCATTCGCTTCATGCGAGCTTCGGCTTCTTTGCCATATCGACGGGCACGACTCACGAACGGGTTCCAGAGATCGTATCGGCGATCATAGAGGAGACCGAAAGGCTCAAGACGGAGCCGGTGCCTCTCCATGAGCTTGAAAAGGTGAAGGAATTCATCCGCGCTCATCGTTTGATGTCGCTCGAGACTTCGGACGACGTCGCGGAGTATTGCGCCGAACAGGAGACGCTCAAAAAGAACATCATGTCGCCCGAGGAATTGGACGCCGTATACGCGGAGATAACGGCCGAAGACGTCATGCGCGTCGCCCGGAAGATGTTCGATGGCGCGAAGCTCACCGCCGCCGCTATCGGAAAGGGGATAGATAAAGAAGCGGTCAAAAAGGCGATATCGTAGTATCATAGAACCGATGAAGATACCGAACGCGTCCCAAAGGATAGAGATAACCACGGGAACGATCGCCAAGGCGATCCTCCTTGTCATTGCCGCATGGGCCGCATTCATGCTCAAGGACATCATCCTCGTCGTCCTCACGGCCGTCGTCATCGCGTCTGCGGCCGAACCGGCCGTCGCCTGGCTCATGAAAAGAGGCATTCCGCGCGTCATATCCGCTATCGTGACGTATGGCGTCATCGCGGCCATGCTCATCGGCGCGTTCTACACGGTCGTGCCGCAGTTTCTCCAGGATACGTCGGAATTCTT
Organism: Candidatus Parcubacteria bacterium; assembly: GCA_019661795.1. GTDB lineage: Bacteria > Patescibacteriota > Minisyncoccia > Phycocordibacterales > UBA6065 > UBA6065. The sequence goes on from JAIFWQ010000001.1 coordinate 9,129, forward strand.
GGGCTCGGTGCCTCAATACATCGAATCGTCGTCCCTGTGGAATCCTCTCGGCGAGAACGCCACGGAGCAATCCAAACAAGTGGCCGCGAATATCTCCCAGGGCATACAGAACGTCGCCCAGAAAAAGCTTTTCATAAACGCGACGGGGGGCACGACGGACCAATACTCGATACAGGGGGTGCTCCAGTCGATCGACGAAGCGATCAGTTCGGTGTCCGCAGGCTTCGTCCATTCGGCGAGCTCGGTCTTCGGCGGCGTGCTGTCGTTCATACTGATCGTCGTCCTTTCGTTCTATCTCGCCGTGCAGGAAGACGGCGTCGAGAAATTCCTCCGCGTCGTCATACCGGACAGCGAAGAATCTTATATCATCAACATCTGGAGGCGGACTAAAACCAAGATCGGCCTCTGGATGCAGGGCCAGATCGTTCTCGCCATACTCGTCGGATTGCTCGTATATCTCGGCCTCATGGTGCTCGGCGTCAAGAACGCCCTCCTGTTCGCCGTCCTTGCGGCGCTCCTCGAAACGATCCCGCTCTTCGGCCCGATCATCGCCGCTATTCCTGCTGTCGCGGCCTCATATAGCGACGGGGGAACATCGTCCGCCCTCATCGTTGCCGGCCTCTATCTCATCATCCATCAGTTCGAGAACCACCTCATCTATCCTTTGGTCGTAAAGAAGATCGTGGGAGTGCCGCCGATACTCGTCATCCTGTCGCTTCTCGTCGGTTTCAAGCTCGCCGGCTTTCTCGGCATCATTCTGTCGGTCCCGGCTTCGTCCATGCTCGTGGAATTCATCGACGATATGGAGAAGAAGCGAAAGGTGGCCGCATAATTCCCGCCAAAGAGCATGTCAAAGACTTTCTACATAACGACCACGCTGCCGTACGTGAACGCGGAGCCTCACGTCGGTTTCGCCATGGAGATCATCCGCGCCGACATCGCCGCGCGATGGAAGAAGCTCCAGGGATACGAGGTATTTTTTAATACGGGCACGGACGAACACGGGCAGAAGCTTTTCAAATCGGCGGAAGCGGCAGGGAAGCCGGTGAAGCAGTTCGTGGACGAGAGCGCGGAGAATTTCAAGAAGATCCTGCCCATCCTCGGCATCAGCGAAGACATACATTTCATCCGCACGACGGATTCTCATCATGAAAAGGCGGCCCAGGAATTCTGGAAAAGGGTGGAGAAGAACGGCTTCATATACAAAAAGAACTATAGATCGAAATACTGCGTCGGCTGCGAAGAGGTTAAGACCGAATCAGAGCTCGTGAACGGCAGGTGCGTCATCCATCCCCAGCTCGATATCGAGGTCATCGAAGAAGAGAACTATTTCTTTAAATTCAGCGCGTTCGGAGACAGGCTCCTGAAGCTCTATGACAAGAAAGGCCATACCATCGTGCCGGATTTCCGCATGAACGAGATGAGAGAATTCATAAAGCGGGGCCTCGAGGATTTCAGCATATCCCGGCTTAAGACGAAAATGTCATGGGGCGTTCCCGTGCCGAACGATCCCGATCATGTCATGTACGTATGGTTCGACGCGCTCGTAAATTACATCTCCACCCTCGGCTGGCCGGAAGACGAAGCGACTTTCAAAAAATTCTGGGAAAAAGGCACGCCGACGCAGTATTGCGGCAAAGACAATACCCGTTTCCAGTCCGTCATGTGGCAGGCGATGCTCATGGCCGCCGAATTGCCCCCGACCCATACCGTGGTCGTGAACGGATTCATCACGGGAGACGGCGGCATAAAGATGTCCAAATCCCTGGGCAACGTGGTCAGCCCGGTCGACGTCGTGAACGAATACGGGACCGATGCCCTGCGCTATTTCGTCTCGCGCGAGATCGGTCCGTTCGAAGATTCGTCCTTCACCATGGAGCGATTCAAATCCGCATACAACACCAACCTCGCGAACGGCCTCGGCAATCTCGTGTCGCGGGTTATGAAGATGGCGACGACGAATCTCGAAAAGCCTGTAAAGTCCAAGGACGGCAAGTTCCCGAAAGAATATGAAAAAGCGCTCGATTCGTTCGATCTCCAGGCCGCCGCGAACGCCGTATGGAAGCGCGTGACCGATGCGGACCAGCTCATCCAGGAAAAGGCTCCGTTCAAGCTCGTAAAGACGGACAAGAAAGCGGCGGTGAAAGTGATCGAAGAGCTCTGCGAAAGGCTCTATGAGATAGGCTCGATGCTCGCCCCGTTCATGCCGCAGACATCCGAAGCGATCAAGGCTCTCGTTCGCGAGAACAAAATGCCCGCCGCGCCGCTTTTCTTGAGGAAAGAATAATGCGCCCTCGATTCATAGACATCCACGCTCATACGAATTTCACCGCTTTTGATGCGGACAGGAAACAGGTGGTCGAACGCGCTCTCGCGGCGGGCGTATGGATGATCAATATAGGAACCCAAGAGGATACGTCGAAAAAGGCGGTCGAGATGACGCGGGAATTTCCTGAAGGCGTGTACGCGATCGTCGGCTTGCATCCCGTACATGCGAATGCGTCGTTCCATGACGCCGAAGAGCTCGGAGATGATGCGAAAGGCTTCACATCGCGCGGCGAGACGTTCAACAAGGATTTTTATAGGAAGCTCATAAAGGAAGGCGGCGCGAAAGTCGTCGGAATAGGGGAGTGCGGCCTTGATTATTTCCGCGCGCAGTCTCCCGAAGAGATCAAAAGGCAGAAAGACGCGTTCACCGCGCAGATCGAACTCGCTCTCGAGCTCGATCTGCCTCTTATGCTTCATGTCAGGAACGCGTATCGGGATGTTCTGGATATTTTAAAGCCATACAAGGAAAAATATGGCGACAAGCTCCGCGGCGACGCGCATTTTTTCGCCGGTACGGTCGAGGACGCGCGCGAATTCCTCGATCTCGGCTTTCACCTTTCATATACAGGTGTCGTGACATTCGCCAAACAATACGTCGAGCTTGTGAAGGCGACGCCGATCGACCGCATTATGTCGGAGACCGATTGCCCGTACGTGGCGCCCGTTCCCGAGCGCGGCAAGCGTAACGAGCCGTCGTTCGTCACTCACATCGCCGACAAGATCGCGGGCATCAAGGACATGAACGTCGATGAATGCCGCTCACAGCTCGTCGAGAACGCTTTTAAGCTCTTTAAATTGACTTCATAGAGGGGAAGAGTAGTATCAAGAATGAAACGCTCAAAAGACAACTTTAGGCGCACGTTTGAAAATACATAGAAGGAAAAATGAATACGAATTCAGCTGTAACTCTTCGGCACAGGCCCATTATGCAGAAGTACCAGAAAATCGTATGGGTCAAGCTCACCAAGGAGCCACTCACCCCCGGCGATTTCTCGGCAACGGAAGATCCGAATGCTTGCGATCGGCAGGGCGAAGATAATTTCAATCTCCAACTCCAAGCGGTGCACCCTTTGAAGTATGGCATCTCTGCCGATGACGTTGGCCGACGCAATGGCGATTTCTGGAGGCCTGTCGGCTTCGTGTCCTGCTAAGTTTCAATGTTCGACAGCCTGTCCGTCCCGCGGACAGGCTTTTTATTAGGATAAAAAGGGCAACGTCACGTTTTCATTATTTCCCACGAAGATTCTTGCAAAAATAGGCTTTTCGAGTATCATGTGTGGACTTGCTTTGGATAGTTTCCCGCCAAGGAAACGGCTTAACGCAAGGTCAGTTTATAAGCTTAGGTCATACAATAATGACTACAGAGACAGCTAAGACGGCAGGCACCGTCTACGAAGTGGGCTTCCACGTCGTTCCCACTGTTTCTCCAGAGAATCTCCCGAAGGAGGTGGATGCCATCAAGGCAATTCTTGGAGCGCAGAAGGCGACGATCATATCGGAGGAATTCCCGAAGCTTCGGAATCTTGCCTATACGATGATCAAGGCTATCGGCCCGGCCCGACATCGTATCGATTCGGCCTATTTCGGCTGGATCAAGTTCGAAGGCCCGAAAGAGACGGTCGCGGAGCTCGACAAGGCCCTCAAAGGCTCTGACAAGATCCTCCGTTACCTCATCGTGAAGACGGTCCGCGAGAATACGATCTACGGCCCGAAGATCCTTTCCGATGAGAAGAGGGAGATGACGGAAAAGAAGCCCCAGGCTTCGCAGGAAGAGATCGACAAATCCATCGACAAGCTGGTTGTCTAATCCGAAGGCGAGCGTGATACAATAAAAGCAACTTGGTTCTCGTCTTTATAAATTAATAAGAGACCATATATGTATCTCAACAAAGCACTCATCGTCGGAAACCTTACCCGCGATCCCGAATTGAAGGCATTGCCTTCGGGAATGCAGGTAGCGTCGCTCTCCATCGCCACGAACAGCGTCTGGCGCGACAAGGACGGCAATAAAAAGGAAGACACCCAGTTCCACAACGTCGTCGTCTTCGGACGGCAGGCGGAGACTTCGGCCCAGTATCTGAAAAAAGGCCAGCAGGTGATGGTGGAAGGCAGGATCCAGACCCGGTCATGGGACGACAAAGGCTCGGGCGAGAAGAAATATCGCACCGAGATCGTCGCGGACCGCGTCCAGTTCGGCTCGAAGCCGGGCGGCGGCATGGGCGGAAACGGCGCGGGCGCTTCCGAAGCCCCGGCTTCATCCAAAGGCGGCAAGGCAGCAGCGGTAGACACCATCGAATATCCGAGCGAAGACATCAATCCGGAAGACATCCCGTTCTAAAAGCGAATTAGATTAAAATCATGAGCAAACAGTGTTTCTTCAAACAGCATAATATCGAGCATATCGACTACAAGGACACGGACATCCTCAAGAAGTTCCTCAATCCTCACGCTCGCATCCAGGGCAAGAAGCGCACGGACGTCTCGGCGACGAACCAGCGCAAGCTCGCTTTGGCGGTGAAGAGGGCGAGATTCATGGGGCTCCTCCCGTACGTAGCGCGATAGGCGAACAAAAAACCGCTCCGGCTCTAGGCCGGGCGGTTTTTTTGTTGGGAGAACCTATTTCATCACGCGCTCTCTGTATTCGCCTGTCTCCGTGTTGATTCGGATCGTGTCGCCTTCGTTCACGAAGAGGGGAGCGGTGATCATGGCGCCCGTCTCTACTTTTACGAGCTTGTTGCCGCCGCGGGCGGTGTCGCCTTTGACGCCCGGAGGAGCTTCGACGACCTTAAGATCGACGGTCGCGTCGAGCTTCACGCCGAATATCTTCTCATCGAACACCATCGCGTCGTATACCGAATTAGGCTTGAGGAATTTCGCCTTCACGCCGAGGATCTCTTCCGATATTTTGAAGCGCTTGGACGGGTCGTTCGCTTCAGAGAACCAGAATTCGCCTTTCGTCGTGTAGAGATACTTCACTTCCTTCGAGTCGATCTCGGCTTCGGCGACTTTGTCTGACGCATGGAACGTCATGTCGGCGATGCGGCCGGAAAGGAGATTCTTTATCTTCGTCTTGTTCTGCGGCTTGCGCTGCTGCATGCGGAAGATGTGATTCTCCAGCACTTCGTAAGGCTCGTTGTCGACGATGATGTATTTTCGGACGGTTATCTCGTTGTATTCGAGGAGAGACATAGGTTTGGTGCTGCTCGTTTATGGCTTAATAGGGCTTTACTCTAGCTTATCCACATAGAAAAGGCAATTTTTACGATTTCTTTATGATTCCTTTATCGCTCGTTTCATATGATGGTTCCGGAACAGCCTACAGATCTTTGAGATGAAGTAACCAAGTGCAGAAAAGCCGCCCTGGAGGGGCGGCTTTTCTGTGACAGGGGAGAAAGATCTAGCTCTCGTCGAGCTTCGCCCGGATCTTCTTTAGTATCTCGCTCGCGATCTTTGCATTCTCTTTGAGGAACTGCCTCGTGGCGTCGTAGCCGCGGCCGAGGGGGATCTTTTCGCCGTTCTCGGGAGCGTAGGCGTACGAAGCGCCGGATTTGACGATGACGCCTTTGCTTTCGCCGAGAGCGATGATCTCGCCTTCGCGCGATATGCCTTCGTTGTACATGAGGTCGAATTCGGTCTGCTTGAACGGCGCGGCGATCTTATTTTTCACGACTTTGACGCGCACGCGGCCGCCGACGACCTCTTCGCCCTTCTTTATCTGCGCGATACGGCGGATATCAAGGCGGACCGACGTGTAGAATTTCAAAGCCTTGCCGCCCGGGGTCGTCTCCGGATTTCCGAACATGACGCCGATCTGCATGCGGATCTGGTTTATGAATATGACCACGGTCTTGGATTTCGCGGTGATGGCGGTCAGTTTGCGCAGGGCCTGGGACATGAGGCGGGCCTGCTTGCCCATGTGCTGGGCGCCCATATCGCCTTCGATCTCGTCTTTCGGCGTGAGGGCGGCGACGGAATCCACGACGATGACGTCGAGCTTGCCGGACCGTACGAGCGATTCGACGATCTCGAGCGCCTGTTCGCCGGTATCAGGCTGGGAGATGAGGAGCTCGTCGATCTTCACGCCGATCTTTTTCGAATATTCCGGATCCATGGCGTGTTCCGCGTCGATGAAAGCGCAGATGCCGCCGAGCTTCTGCGCTTCGGCGATGATATGGAGCGAAAGCGTGGTCTTGCCCGACGATTCCGGCCCGAATATCTCTATGATCCTGCCGCGCGGCACGCCGCCGATGCCCAGTGCAGCATCGAGGCCGATCGATCCCGTGGGTATGGCGTTCACGTTCACTTTCGGCTTCTCGCCGAGCATCATGATGGCCTCGTCGCCGAATTTGATCTTGATGGCGTTGAGCGTGTCCTCGATGTTGGCCTTTTCTTTCGGCATGTCGGCTGCCGTCTCCTTTACCGCCGCGTCTTTTTTCTTCGCTGCCATGCTAGTTGTAGGTTAATTGTAATGTCTGCCTGACCATCCTGCCGAACCTGTCCCGTGCTTCCACCGTTACGGCATTGTATCCCGGGGAAAGCAGGATCTTTTCGTCATAGGCGCCGGATTCGTCGGTGAATATCTTGTCTCCGTTAAGCGTAAGGAAAGAGATGTTCTTCGCGGTGCCTTTTATGGATACGAGAGGATCGCGCATGGCCGAACCGTCGGCAGGGGATTCCACCGAGAGCCGCGGCCCCTGGGCGAGGTCTTTCGCCCGGAACGCTCCGTATCCGAGTATGACGGCTATGGCCGCGACGGAGATCCATATCTTCATGAGCCATTTAACTTGTCTCCTGTCTGTCATAGCCGGTTATATTCTACTCGAAAGGGGATAAAGGAATTATAAAGAAGATCCGTCTTCTGCCCCCGGGCCGCTCTTTCCGCCATCCGCGCCATTTTCTGCGGAAGAAGCCGACGAGCCGCCCGATATGACCGATCGAGGCTTGGATCCATCAGCCGCGCCGATGACGCCGCGCTCTTCGAGGAGATCCATCAGCCGCGCCGCGCGGGAATATCCGACGCGCAATTTCCTCTGTATATATGAGGTCGAAGCTTTTCCGGCTTCCACGACGATCTGTTTAGCCTGCTCATACATATCGTCATCGTCGCCTTCGCCGCCCGGTTCGTCGCCGATACCGCCGCCGAGCGAATCGTCGAGCGTCGCGGAGAATATCGCCTTGTCGTTCTTCACGGCGGATTCCGTCAGGTTTATCTCGTCCGAGAGCTCTTCGATATGGCTGTCCGCGAGGAATTTGACCACCTTCTTCACTTCGGTTTCGGATATATAGGCGCACTGGATGCGGGTAGGCTTGGACATTTCGCCCGAAAGATAGAGCATGTCGCCCGCGCCGAGGAGCTTTTCAGCGCCGATGGTGTCGAGGATGGTGCGAGAGTCGACTTGGGACGCGACCTGCAGAGCGAGGCGGGCAGGGATGTTGGCCTTGATGAGGCCGGTGATGACGTTGACCGACGGCCTCTGCGTCGAAAGCATCAAATGTATGCCCACGGCGCGGCTCATCTGGGCTAGGCGGACGATGCCTGCCTCGAGCTCGCGCGGATAGGTGCTCATGATGTCCGCGAGCTCGTCGATGACGATGACGATGTACGGCATCGGATCGGGACCGCGCTCTTCCAAACCTTCTTCGCCGTCTTTTTTCACTTTCACCTTCTTCGAAGCCGGCTCATAGACGTTCTTATGATATGACTCGATGTCGCGGACGCCGTGCGACTGAAGGATGTCGTAACGCCTGTCCATCTCTTTCGCCGCCCATTTGAGAGCGAGAATAGCTTTCTTGGCGTCGGTTATGACCGGGGTGAGAAGGTGAGGGATCTTGTTATAGAGCGTGAGCTCGACGCGCTTCGGGTCGATCATGATGAATTTGAGCCGTTCCGGCGAGCATCGATAGAGAAGGGAGACGATCAGCGCGTGGATAGTGACGGATTTGCCCGATCCGGTCGCACCGGCGATGAGAAGGTGGGGCATTTTCGCCACGTTGGCGAAATGCGACTTGCCGGATATGCCTTTGCCGAGGGATGCGAGGAGCGGCTTTTCAGATGTCTGGAATTCTTCGACGCTGAAAAGCGTGCCGAGGCCGACGGTGGTCTTGGTCGTATTCGGGATCTCGATGCCGACGAGCGATTTGCCAGGGATCGGCGCTTCGATGCGCAAAGGATGGGCGGCCAAAGCCAGGGCGAGGTCGTTCTGAAGCGCCACGATGCGCGAAAGCTTCACGCCCTCGGCCGGCTTCAGGGCGTATCGCGTCACGGAAGGGCCGATGGATACTTCATCCATCTCCACGTCGATGCCGAAATTCGAAAGCGTCCTCTTTATGATGTTGGCGTTCGCTTTGACGTCGCCCACCACAGGCTTGCCTTTGTCGCGCTCCAAAAGAGAGAGCGGAGGAGGCGTATACGCATGAGAAGCGTCGCGCTTCGAAGGCTTGATGAAGTCTTTCGTCTCGTCGCCTGCGCCTGCGGCGATCTTTATATCCTTCTTTTTATCTTCTTTCGTTTCTTTCGGCTTCTCGGCGACATCGCTTTTCGGTTTTTTCGCAGGTTCCGGCTCGGCATCGAACGGAAGGGCTATGTTTATCTCTTCGTCCTCGTCTTCCGTATCGCCTTCGGCGTCTTTTTCTTTGCCCTTATGGAAATTGAAGAGCGATTTGAGGTCGAGCTCTTCGTTAAAAGCGATCAATATGGATATCACGACCAGAGCGGAAAGGAATACGAGGCTCGCCGACGTGTCGAAGAGCTTCACGAAAGGCCATGCCAGCCATTTGCCGACGTAGCCGCCGTTCGGCGGAGTGCCGGGAGAGACGATGTCTATGATACCGAGAAGCGATACGAGAAAGAGGAGCGATCCGTAGAGTTTCGCCGAATCGAAATGCTTGTGAAGGTTCCGGAGGAATGTCAGGGCGAGGACGACGAATATAAGAGGGAGGAGGTAGTAGCCGACGCCGAGAAGATATAGAAGGCCGCGGAACGTGTAATGGCCGACGATGCCCGCTTTGTCCCAGATGGCGAGGGCGGTGAATATGGCGAGCACGAAGAACACGACGGCCGATACCCCTTGGAGCGTTTCGTCGGGCAGGTTCTTCAGGAAGCCTCTTTTCTTCTTTCCCTCTTCTTTCTTGCCGCTCTTTTCGGGCTTGTCCTCTCGTTCCTCGTTCTTTCTTTTGGCCATGATGAACAATTATATCATCAATGGAAGGCGGCATCTGCGGGCGCAGTCGCTCCGCATTGCGTCCGCGCGCCTTTCGTGTCGCATGTGCATAAAGGTCTTTACGTCCTTTACGGGAGGTTTATAATGGACATCACTTCTTGACAGATTTCCATAAAAGACATATTATTTAAAGGACAAGATTCCTCTGCCCGAACCGGCCTATAAAGGACAATCTTATTAAAGACAGCCAAAATAACCTTAATTTGCAAAGCTATGGAAGGGACACCTCATAATCAGGATAATCGCATCGAAGCGCGCCCTTCGGAGAAGGGTCTCGATGCGGGGATCGTTTTCGGACACAATTCACATTTCGCTTTCGTATACAAAAAGACAGAAAAGCTCGTTACGGCGGTCTACATGATCACCAACTTCATCAAGGACAGCGAGCCCCTGAAATGGAAGATCCGCGAAAGCGCCCTCTCTCTTATGGCCCTTAATCTCGACTGGAGCACGGTCTCGCTCGCCGAGCGCCGCGACCTTCTCAAAGAATATCAGGCCCTCGCCCTCGAGATCGTATCTCTTTCGAGCGTAGCCCATCATTCAGGCCTTATTTCGGAGATGAATTTCCATATCCTTTCTCGCGAATTCAACAGCCTCGTATCCGTCATATCGAAGGACGAGAACAAGAAGGCGAATGAGGAGACCATCATTCTCGATCCGCGATTCTTCGATACTCATGACGCCGAACCGCTTCCTCTGTCTGAAGCTTCTTTCTCCGCGCCTGTCGCGCCAATGCCCGCTGCGGCTCATAAAGGACATGTATCAAGGACATCGGTTCCTGCGGTCGACGAGTCCCGCACGATCCGCAAACCGGAGTATCTTCCTCTCAAGGACATGCAGCCGAAGCCTGAACGAGCGCTGCGAACGCCTGAATCAAAGGACAGCAGGCAGGGCGCCATAATCAAGCTCCTTTCAAAGAAAAGCGGCCTGAACATACGGGACTTCGCCGAGAACATCAAAGGCTGCAGCGAAAAGACCATACAGCGCGAGCTCCTCGCCATGGTAGCTACCGGTGTCCTTAAAAAGGAAGGGGAAAGGCGCTGGAGCACCTATTCTCTGGCTTAAGAGGCGAAAACCCCGGTCGGACCGGGGTTTCTTGCTTTTTGGGCGGTTTTCATATAATATAGTGCTGTGGAATAACCCCAGAAATAAGGCCTTACAAGGCCCATTTCGGTTATCCACATTGCCCGTTTTGCGCCTCATGGCGCGAAAACGTATAATAAGCGGGCTACAGCAAGGCAGTATTTTCGAGAGTTCTCCCGCGCTCTTGTCCATTGAAAACCTCATAGCGATACGAAAAGTTACAGTCCATCCGAATCCGTTCCGGACGGTTTCCCGATATTCCGCATTCATCCATACCCCTCACAACTATCCCCGTGATTGAGTCGACCCAGCGCTTTGTTCTCGAAGCCATTCGAAACCAAAGCGCTGGGAAAATAAATCCCGGGGAATAGTCGAGGACCGGTCGGACGGGTCGATCACATCGATCCGCACGGCGCGGTCCACGTCCTTCCTTTCGCCGTCGATAAGCGGAAGGGAAGATGAAAGATTATTCGTTTAGTCGACGGAATGGGAAAGCATCGTTTACAAATCAAAGCCTTTCCTTTAATTCCATCATTACTAGAAGCACACACAAAATATGTCAATCAAAACAACTTCGAAGGTTGTAGCAGCGGTCGTAGGTTTCGGCCTCGCCCTCTCGATCTTCGCAGGCGTAGCAGTTTCGTCAACGAACGCTCAGGCAATGACCTTGTCTCAGCTCGTCGACCTCTTTATCAGCCTCGGCATCATCTCTCCTGACAAGGCAGCAGCAGCTAAGGCAGCTGTTTCCTCTTCTACGACCGCATCGTCGGCTTCGTTCATGAAGGACCTCACGGTAGGTTCTTCTGGCGCAGACGTCTCTGCTCTCCAGAAGGCAGTCGGCGTATCTCCGGCAACGGGTTACTTCGGCTCTGTTACGAAGGCAGCCGTCGTCGCATACCAGAAGTCTCATGGTCTTCCTGCAACGGGTTACGTTGGAGCGCTCACCCGAGCTTCTCTCAACGGCTCGACGCCAGCGACCGGATCTACTGGCTCGACGGGCACCGTAGTCAACTCTGGCGTTGAGGGCATCCTCACCGCAGACGCTGGCTCGCTCTCGAACATCACGCTTTACGAAGGTCAGACGATGGTCCCTGTGATCAACGTTAGGCTCCAGGCCAAGCTCTCGGACATCAACGTCCAGCGCATCCAGCTTGACCTCGGTTCGAACACGACCATCTACACCAAGGTCTTCAAGACCATGTATGTCGTAGATGACTCGGGCAAGGTTCTCGCTCAGGCAGACCTCAACAGCAACACTGTTGTTAAGTCTGGCACGACGTACATCTTGACCCTCGGTGGATTCAGCTACACGGTTCCGAAGGACTCTACGAAGTACCTCACCGTAAAGGCTGACCTCTACTCGTCGATCAAGTCTTCGGCAGCAGCAGGCTGCGACGGTACCGGCGACACGTGTACGATCACTGTTCCTGTGAACGGCGTTCGCGGCACGGACGGCGCTGGCATCGACCAGTACTCTCCTGCAACGTCCTTCTCGCAGGCAGTTTCGATCTCCGGATCGCTCACTGACTCTGCACAGCTCCTCGTCTCTACTGACGCTGCAAACTTCCTCGCATCGGATGTGGTAGCCGCAGCTGGTTCGAACAACAACCAGTATGACAAGCTCCCTCTCCTCGCGTTCGACGTTCGCGCTCAGAAAGACGCGGTTCAGATCACCGACCTTAACGTCACCGTCAACGGTGTCGGCGCTGCTACGGCAACCGCTGCATACCTCTATGATGGCTCGACGCTCATAGGTTCGGCTTCTGTCAACAGCTCGTCCGGCGTAGCATCGTTCACGAACATCAACTACTGGGTTCCAAAGGATACGACCAAGGTCCTTACCGTTAAGGCTGATATTCAGAGCGCTGCATCGACGAACTCGACGTTCAACGTAACCGTCGCTGCCGCTGGTCCTACGGCTAAGAACTCAGCAGGTTCTACCGTAACCCCAACGGGCACGGCTACCGGTAACACGTTCAACGTTCGAAGCGTAGGTCCTGTATTCACCCTTAACTCGGCAACGATCACTAAGGGCGCTACGGCATCTCAGAACAACTTCTCGACCTCTACGGCCGAGGCAGTGTTCAGCATCACGATCCAGGCAGTCGGTGGAGATGTATTCTTCGGCACGCAGGCTGCATCGACGACGTTCGGATTCTCCATCTACAAGGCTGGAGTCAAGAACGATGTCCCAGGTACCGGCGGTCTCGGAACTGCATCTTCGACCTCATGGTCTATCCCTTCATCGGGCGTAGTAACCTCTGGTCTTAACTCGACGACGGCATTCAAGCTCGCTCAGAACAACTCTGTAACGATGCCTGTATCGTTCGTCTTCGAAGGCAGGACGACTACTGGAGCACTCCTTCCAACCGCTTCATACGCAGTTGGTCTCGAGTCGATCAAGTGGTCTACTACTGACGGCGGCGTATCGAACACTTCGACCTTCATGGCTGGTCAGTCAGCTTGGAGGACGACTTCTGTATCGCTTCCTTAACGGAAACGCTACTGGAGCATATGTCGGATCTAACGGTCTGACATAGTTTCGGCAAAAGCCGCATCGCAAGGTGCGGCTTTTGCGTTGTCTGGTTATAATGAAGCCATGAAAGAACAGCGCGGATTCATAATGAAGCTCACGCTTTTCGTCGTCGCGGCATGCGTCCTTTTCATCGTCTTCGCATCGCTCGCGCGATATATCGGCCCGGGGACGTTCAATAATCTCGGCGACCTCTCGAGCAATTCGAACCCATCCGGCTTTTCCGCCGACAGCAAGACCAACCCCCTTCTCGATTTCCTCGACACGTCCGGCGGCTCCGCTTCGTTCGGTGCGCCGAGCGGCGTTTCGAATACCCCTGCTTCGTCCCGTTCCGCCTATGCCGGCAGGATATCGCTTTCAAGCGGCAATGCGAGCTATTCCAATCAGCCGTTCGAGGAATACGTGACCATCAGGAATTCTGGCAAAGGCTCGGTCAGCATCACGGGCTGGACGCTCACGAACGGCAAAGGAACCCGTCCGATCGAGACGAGTCAGAACAGCTACATATATCCTGCTGCGGATTCGGCGACTATTGGCCAGGGCACCGAATTCCTCGATCCATCGGGCGCGTTCCAGGTGGGACCGATCGTGCTTCGTCCGGGGGACAATGCCATCGTGACGACGGGACGCCCGTTCTCGCAATTCCCGTTCTCTATATATACGAGCTTCCGCGAAAATATATGCGAAGGCTATCTCAAAAATTACCCGTTCGATCCGCCGCTCAACCAGTCGTGCCCATATCCGGCGAACGATCCGGCCATACGGACCGTGACGGACGAATGCTACGACTATATGCAGTCGCTCAGCCGATGCGAAGATCCGGAAAAATATGACAAGACCCGCTTCGAGCTCCAGACGATGCAGTGCAGGAATTTCATGACGTCGCGGCTCAACTATCCGTCCTGCGTGGCGAGGAACGGGAATTCCGCCGGATTCTCGACCAATCAGTGGCGCGTATTTCTGGGCAAAGGCAGAGAGCTCTGGGCGAGCCAAAGGGAGACGATCACGCTCTATGATTCGAAGGGGTTGATAGTCGATCAGATAAGTTATTAAATTTTCTTCAGCGATCCTTTATCGCTCTCTTGAGATGATGGCTTCATGCGAAAAGCAGCCATCATCTTTTTATGTTTTATATCCCTTCCGTTCGCCGCAGCGGGCAGCTCTTCTTCGATCGTCATAACGGAGATCATGTATGACCTTCCAGGAACGGATCCCGGTCGCGAATGGGTCGAGGTAGAGAATACGGGCGCCGCGGCCATAGACTTTTCAACGTGGAAGCTTTTCGAGGCGAACATCAATCACAAGATCGCAGCCGTCGGTTCGGCCGAGCTTCCCGCGGGCGGTTTCGCTGTCATCGCCGATTCGCCTGAAAAATATCGCGCCGATAATCCCGGATTCTCGGGCCTGCTTTTCGATAGCGCCTTTTCTCTCGGGAACGAAGGCGAACCGATCGTATTGCGGGATGAAAGCGGCGCGGACATAGATTCCGTATCGTACCTGCCGGCATGGGGCGCGGCAGGCGACGGCAATTCGCTTCAAAAGGCAGCTTCCGGTTCATGGGTATCAGCTGTTCCCACGCCGGGATCCGCGACGGCTGCAGCAGGGAATCAACCGGAGCCTCAACCTGAAACTACCGGCCCGATCGCAGATCCAGACACGACTTCGACCATCGCTCCGAATCCAGTTAAAAATCCGGAGATATCCACGCACAGCAGCCAGGAAGAGGTAAACGTCTCGTACGAAAAGCCTCAATTCGAGATCACTGCAGGCCGGCCGCGCATCGGTTTCGTCGGCGCGCCGCTCCTTTTCGAAGCGAAAGTGACCAAGTCCAAAGGCATCGAGCCGGGAAGCGGTGTTCGGAGTGTCTGGTCGATGGGGGACGGGACCGAGATATCCGGCTTGTTCGTATCGCACGCCTATGAATATCCGGGCGATTATATCGTCGTCGCCAATACCGATTCGGGCGGAGCGCATGCTGTGGCGAAAACCAATGTGCACATCGTAACGCCAAAGCTCGGCATATCGATCTATCAAGGATCTGTCCGCATATCGAATCTCGATCGAGGAGAGATGAACGTGGGCGGTTTCATCGTCGAAGATTCGAAGCGACGCTCTATATTGCCGCGCGATACGATCATCGCTCCTCTGTCTTCGATCATGCTCTCTTCAGCCGAGGCCGGGTTCGGCGCGCCTGAAGGATTCATACGCATCGCCGCTCCGTCAGGGAAGATATTTTCACAAGCGCCGGCTCCCGGAGAGCCTGTCATCGCCCTTCCCGCGGATTTCGACGCGGCCGCATTCCGGAGCCGTTTTGAAGAGCTTTATAAGCCTAATCGATAGATGATATTATGAACGCATGTTCGACAAGGCTTTCTTCAGGTTCGCGCTCGGATTCTCGGCGATCGTGCTGCTTTCCCTCGCCGCTCTCTACGCGACCGGATATATGGAGAAGAAGAACGTTCCGGCGCAGACTGCGGCTGTCCGCTAGTCTGGCGCTCGCCTCGGCTGGATTTTCCTTTCTTTGCGGAGCTTTTTATCCCGCATATGCAGCTACGATCATAACGGAGAGCGTCGCTACGAGCACGGTCTGGAAGAAAGACGGCAATCCTTATCTTTTTCCGAGAGGCCTGTCGATTCTCCCGGGAGTTACGCTCGCTCTCGAGCCCGGCGTTATCCTGAAGGCATTCGGTCCTTATTTTTTCGAGATACAAGGTAAGCTCATGGCGGAAGGGACGGCGAATGACCCGATCATCTTTACTTCTCTCTATGATGAAAGTTTTGGCGGCGAGACCGACGGCTATGCCTCGGTCTTTCCGTCAAATCCCGCATCGCCGGCCATCGTGGTTTCGGAGCATGACGGTAACATCCGGCTAAGCTTGAGCAACGATTCCGGCTTTGAAGGAGTCTCCTGGGCGTCCGATTTTGACGGCGGTCAGGGAAGGAGCGTCTATGTCGGCGATCCGGCGTCTTTCACATACGATATGCCGATCCCGTATGGGTCGAACGTCGAAGCGATCATCAGCAAGGTAAATCTCGCTACCGAAGAATGTCCATGGTCCCTGTACACGCGAAATATAAGCGCGGATTTCGCATGCCTCATCGGATATACGCAAAGGATCGAAGCCCCGCTCGCAAGATATATGTCGGCTCCGCCTGCCGCGGGCGATTGGAAGTCGCTCCTCTTTTCGGAGGGCTCTCAAGGCGTTCTTTCCCATGTCATCATGCGATATGGCGGCGAACATCATTGTTCGAGCGGCTGTACCGATTCGCCGATGGTCATCGTCCGTCATGCGAATCTGTCGGTTTCGAATTCGTCCTTCGGCGATTCGCCGTCTGCGGCCATAAGCGTCGAAGAGGGCGGGCAAGTCAGCGTCGAAAGCGCGGCGATTTCGAACGTCGCCGAGGGATTTCATATAACGGGCGGGCGAACTACGATCCATAATTCGAGCTTCGAAAACGCGGAGAATGGCGTATACATCGTGTCTGCGTACACGGGAACCGTCGATGCGACGGGAAACTGGTGGGGAGATCCGATCGGTCCGAAGCGCGATTTCAACGAGATCGGGAGCAGGGGCGCATGGGTGTTTCCCGGCACGATCTTTTCTCCATGGCTCTCTTCGAAGTCTGATATCGGCGCATATTCGACTTCGACGTCTACGGCGTCGTCGACAGGATCAGGAACGCCGCCCGCGCCGGAAGGCGCGGGCGCTCCGAATCCCGTGATCATCGTGCCCGGCATCCTCGGTTCCGTCGAACACAACGGAAGATGGATAATCGATCCCATATTTCACGTCTATGACAGTCTCATCGATACGTTCCTCGCGAACGGATACATCGCGAGCTCGACTCTATTCACTTTTCCCTACGACTGGCGGAGATCGAACGCTGAAACGGCCCTGCTCCTCAAAAAGAAGATAGGCGAGATCAAAACCCAATGTGCATGCTCGAAAGTCGACATCATCGCTCATTCGATGGGAGGTCTCGTCGCTCGCGCATACGCCCAGTCTGTCGGATATCAAAACGACATCGGCTCTCTGATCTTTCTCGGCACGCCTCATCGCGGCGCTCCAGAGAGCTATCTCGCGGCGGAGGCGGGCGAATTCGGATCTTCGCCGTGGGACCGCGTCCTTAAAATGCTCATCGACCTCTATGCCGTGGGTCAGGGCCGGGCGGACGGCTTCGACTATATCAAAAATCATCCGATCGCTTCGGTGAACGAGCTTTTGCCCATATATGATTATTTGAAGGCCGCTTCGACGAGCTCTATGACGCGATATCCCGACGGCTATCCCACAAATCCTTTTTTGGAAAATTTGAATCAGAGCCTGTCCGCTCTTCTCGGCTCTTCGATCCGGATCACAAATATATTCGGCGATGTCGGCACCGGAACCGTATCGGCTTTCGATATAGGTCCCGGAGAAAGTTCTGGCCGCTGGATCCACGGCAAACCGACGAGCACGGAGTATGGAAGGGGAGACGGCACCGTGCCGCTTTCAAGCGCGATGCTCGGTGGCACTGCCGGTTCTCGGGATATTCCTGTTGCGGCGGGACATATCGAATTGCCGAGCGCTGTCGAATCGATCGCGCTCAAAAGCCTGACCGGGAAAGAAGCATCGACGACGGCCCGCCGCTTTCAGCCAGAAC
Organism: Candidatus Parcubacteria bacterium; assembly: GCA_019661795.1. Taxonomy (GTDB): domain Bacteria; phylum Patescibacteriota; class Minisyncoccia; order Phycocordibacterales; family UBA6065; genus UBA6065. The sequence goes on from JAIFWQ010000001.1 coordinate 26,937, forward strand.
ATATTTTGATGGCGATCATGCATTCGCCGGCCCATATGGCCGTCATCGCCCCGACCGGAGAAAGAACGGGCCGCGATTTTGCGACAGGAGGAGAGACGCAAGGCATACCCGGCTCATTCTATTCGGGAAACGAGAGCGAGATCGAATACGTGACGGTGCCCGATCCTGCTTTTGGCGAATATAGGATAGAGACGGAAGGCAGAGGCGATGGCGCATATGCTGTCGAGATCCAAGACATATCGGATGCGACTTCGACGAAGTCTATCTTCGAAGGAACTACATCCACAGGTCTCCGAGAAAATCTATTCTTCGATGTCGGCTCGTCCGGCACGTCTCCTATTAAGCCGGTGATTCCAGCGCATACGGATATTCCGGAGATTCCGCCGCAGAAAGGCGATAAAACCGAAAAAGCCGAAGAGCCTGTCCGACTGCCCGATACAACCATGCGTCCCTCGGGATCTCGCTCTGCCGCGCATATGCCACCGGCCCCGCTCGCTCGAACATATATCGAGGATGTCGCGACGGCTTTGCCCAAACCTGAAATTCTGACAGCATCTCCAGAGTCGGTGTCAAAATATGCTGATGTCGCATCCGCACATCAAGGATTCACAGGCATATTGAAATGGTTCAAGGATCTGTTCGTACTACTAATGTTAGAATTGAAAAACAGATTTTTACATTAAACTTCCATGAAAAAGACCCTTCTTGTCATACTCGCGCTCGTTATCGTCGGTTTCGGCGCTTTCGCATTCCTTACCCGTCCCGTCGCAGCCCCTACAGGGAACATCCAGTCTGCGGCAGATGCTCCCGCCGCGACCTCGTCAGCCGTGTATCGCATATCCCAGGCTTCTTCGAAAGTCGAATTCCAAATACATGAAACGCTCTACGGCAAACCGAAGCTCGTTATAGGGACGACCAGCCAGATATCAGGAGACATCGCGGTCTCGGGCTCGAAGATCGATATCGGCACGATAAAGATCGATGCGAGGACTCTGAAAACCGATAGTTCATCGCGCGATGGGGCGATCGATCGCTTGATCCTCAACGCAGGCAAGGAAGGGAACGAATATATCGTCTTCAAGCCGACTTCGGCCGATCTCGCAGGAGCGGGCGCTCCGGGCAAACAGGTTTCTTTCAATGTGACAGGCGATCTCACGATATCAGGCGTGACCAAGCCGGCTACGTTCATGGTCACTGCGACGATCGCTGGCGACAAAATATCCGGAACAGCTTCGACGACGGTAAAAAGGTCAGACTACGGCCTCAAGATCCCGAGCTTTTCGTTCATAGCGGATGTCGGCGACCAGTTTTCGGTGAGCGCAGATATCGTCGCGGACAAAATATCAGCCGCACAATAAAAAACCGCGAGACATTTCTCGTGGTTCGCGAACCCTGAAGGTTTTCAGCAGTCAGCCGCCATCAATTGCAGGTCTGCCGTCGTAAAGGGGGCGCTCGATTGGCCGGGCTTGATCTTGCCGATGCGTTTGAGCTTGTTTGCGAGCACCTTGCGTAGGTGTGTTTTGCTGACGTCGGAGGGTCTTGCTTTGCCGTGTCGGATGGACATAGATCGTATGGGGTTGGAGGAGAGCGGTTCGCTTTCCAGTATCGAATAAGGCCTAAAAACAGTCAATCGCTTGAAAAGTGGACAACTTCCTGCTAATCTCTATCCCGAAAGGCCGGAGAAAGCGCGGCGGCTCGAAGCAGGGGCAGAGAGCCATAATCCTTACTAAGGAAAGCCCGCTGAGGTCGAAACCAGCTGAACGCTGGTCTCAACTCCTCCGCGTCAGACGAAAGTTTGCGCGGCCTTTTAATTATCAGAGCTAGTCGACATATACATGCCAATAACGAAGGACAGGAAGAAGGAGCTCATCAAAGAGCTCGAGACAGTCTTCAAGGATTCGAAAGGCGTGGTCTTCGTGGGCTTCAAAGGCCTCAAGGTGAACGACGCGAACAAGATGCGAATGGCATTCCGCTCGCAGGGCGTCGATTACATCGTGGCCAAGAAGACCCTCATGAACAGGGCTCTCGATGCCGCAAAGATCGAAGGCGCGAAGCCGGAGATCGCAGGCGAGGTCGCCGTCGCATACAGCGTCGACAATCTCACGCCGGCTCGGGAGATCGGCTCGTTCCTTAAAAAGAACAAGGACATGCTCCAGATCTTGGGCGGAGTCTTCGAAGGAAGATTCATCACCAAGGCGGACGTCGTGGCCTACAGCTCGATCCCTGACAAGAAGACCCTCTATGCCCAGATCGTCAATCTCTTCAACTCTCCGATACAGCGCACTGTCATCGCGATGAGCGAGATCGCCAAGAAGAAGGCTCCGGCGGCGTAGGCAATTATCAAGCAATCATAAAAATCATATGGCAGAAACCCCAGCAAAGTTCAAGTCGATCGTCGATTCCCTCGAATCGATGTCGGTCCTCGACCTTCACGAGCTCGTGAAGCATCTCGAGGAGAAGTTCGGCGTCTCGGCGGCAGCGGTAGCGGCAGCTCCTGCGGCAGGCGCGGGCGCGGCGGCAGCCGAAGAGAAGTCTACCTTCACGGTAGAATTGAAGGACGGCGGCGCTTCGAAGATCTCCGTCATCAAGGTGGTCAAGGAAGCCCTCGGCCTCGGTCTCAAGGAGGCGAAAGACCTCGTTGACGGCGCTCCGAAGGTCCTCAAGGAAGGCGTCAAGAAAGAAGACGCAGAGAAGCTCAAGAAGGACATCGAAGCGGCAGGCGGAAAGGTGGAGCTTAAGTAAGACCCTTTCTCCCAAAACAAAAGCCGGAACATCCTCCCAGTCTATTAGGATGTTCCGGCTTTTGTTTTGGGAGAACACGGGTTTGGTTGTGAAAAAAAGAGAAGAATAAAAAAACCGGTGCCTATCAGGCGCCGGCTTCGAGAAGCAGTTTTTCATTGCCTCCGCATTTTTCGCAACGGGGCTTTTTGCCCGTCTTTTCCTTGGCGAACTTGAGATTACTGAAATCATGGCGCGATACTTCAAAGACCGTGCCGCAGGGGCATTCGATCGAAAGGGTCACTTTCGCATCGAGGTTTTCCTGCCTACGTTTTAGGCGCTCAGCGATTTTCTCTTTGACCGTCAGTCTTTTAGAAGAGATCTGGACGGGCTCGTAATGAAACGAGGGTACAGGTCGGATCGTTTTCGTGAAGGATTCACGAAGGGCTGGTCTGGGAATCAAGGCTGGCTTCGATATCGTCGGCGGTTTCTGAACCGCGAGCGGCGTGACTGCTGCAGGTTTTACGGGTGCCTTGGGGGTTTCGATCGGTTTGGAGAAGAACGTCGCTGGAGAGCGTTTGATCTCCTTCAGTCCGATCTCGATCGCCTTCAGGATAACCTTGTTATAGGGGACTTTGATGTTGACTGCTATGGTATCCGCTGCAAGTGCAGTAGTGGCAGGTATGAGGAATAGCGTTTGCATAAGGGCATATGTGGTTGTGAAAGAGTTTTCCTCCTATAAAGCTAACGCCGCTGCGCGATTTGTCAATCGTTTTCATATTGTCTTCGAGCGGCGCTTTGATATATACTGCAAACAATCCTATGGTTATCCTCTCACGACTCTTCGGTTCCGAGCTCCGCGTCAAAATGATGCGCCTCTTTATCTTCAATCCTGATAAGGCGTTCGACGTCAAATACATAGAGGTCAAAACCGGCAGCCGCAGGCGCGAGATCGAAAAAGAAGCGGCATTCCTCAAAAAGACCGGTCTCGTCCGGACGTCGAGAAAAAAGAAGGTCCTGATCGTCTCCCTCGATCCGAAATTCAAATATCTCGCCCCGCTCTCCGATTTCCTCGTAAAGACCCATTCGCTCGAGAACAGGTCGGTCGTCAAAAGGATCGAAAAGGCCGGCAAGATCAAGGCCGTCGTCGTGTCCGGCATATTCACGGGCCAGCCTGACAGCCGCCTCGACCTGTTCGTGGTGGGGGACAACGTAAGATCGTCATCCATGGACCGCATCGTCAAAGGCATCGAGTCCGATATGGGCAAAGACATACGCTATGCCGTTCTTTCCGCCCCTGATTACGCCTACCGCGTCAGCATGAACGACAAGCTCATCCGCGACATCGTCGATTACCCTCATACCGTGCTTCTCGACAAGATAGGCATCGTCCATTCCTAGCCCTTATTTAAAGGATTTCTTATCCCCAGCTCTTGCTTCATCGGATTTTTTAATTGCTATAATTGATACGTACAAAAGGTCGTTGCGGCGCTCTCCCTTGTGGCCGCACTTGGTACATTTTAGGCAGCATTATTATCAGTATCGTTAATTTCAATCATTATCATGGTACTTCAAGCATGGGGAAATACGGTCACCGGCGCTTTCCAGGGAATCTGGGGCGGAACGGTCGCTCTTCTCCCTAGCCTCATAGCGGCTATCGTCATCTTCATCGTCGGCTGGATCATAGGCGCCCTCGTCGGTCGCCTCATCGCTCATCTCATCCGCGCGATCAAGCTCGACGCTGCTCTCGAGCAGGCCGGCTTCGGCGGCGTCATGAAGCGCGCAGGCTTCAGCCTCAACTCGGGCGCCTTCATCGGCGGCCTCGTCGAGTGGTTCATCATCGTAGCCTTCCTCGTCGCCTCGTTCGAGGTGCTCGGGCTCACGCAGGTCAACGTCTTCCTCCAGCAGGTAGTCCTCCTCTACTTGCCGCAGGTCATCGTGGCGGTGCTCATCCTCCTCGTATCGGTCGTCATCGCCGATACGCTCTCGAAGATCGTCGCCGGCTCGGCTCGCGCCGCAGGCGTCCACTCCGCGAACTTCTTGGGCACCATCACGAAATGGGCCATCTGGATCTTCGCCCTCCTCGCCGCGCTCGTTCAGCTCGGCATAGCGGTGTCGTTCATCCAGACCCTCTTCACCGGAGTCGTCGTGGCTCTCTCGCTCGCGTTCGGACTTTCGTTCGGGCTCGGCGGACAGGAAGCGGCGTCCCGCTGGATACAGAGGACTCGCGAAGAGATCGCATCTCATCATCGCGACTAGCCCGATCACGGCTTCTCGCCGATCACTTTAGAAGACAAAGCCGCGCCGCAGGGGAAAACTCCGGGCGCGGCTTTGCTATCATGGGAAGGCATTATCATTTAGCAAATTAGAGAATCATGTCTTCCAAAAAGAAGGATATCCTGACCCTCGCCGTGCGGCTCATCGTCGGCGGCATATTTATCACAGCCGGCTGGATGAAAGTCTCGGCCATGGCGGCGACCCTCGGCTTCTTCAGCTCGCTCGGCATCCCGGCCTTCCTCGTGTACATCGTGTCGTATTCGGAATTGATCGGCGGCATCCTCGTCGTTCTCGGTCTCTGGACCTGTGCGGCATCGTTCATCCTTGCCGTCATCATGGCCTTCGCCATGTGGTATAGCCGAAGCATGGGCTTCCAGGGGATCATGGCTCCGCTCGCCATCCTCGGAGGACTGCTCTCGATCATGGCGTCTGACGCCGGCGCATATGCGGTTCGCCTGAAAAAGGGATCCGACCAGGCCTCTGTGGCCTCGATATAGGGCTGTTTTTTGGGCCATTCGGCCAAAGATCTGCCTAAGGACAGAAAAGCGGCGCTCGGATGCGCCGCTTTCGCTTGGAAACGCTTGACGTTTAAATGGATATAAGTATACTTACTTTTACCTCAATATGGTTATTAATTTCACTTTCAAGCGGACTAAATAGGCCATTCATTTGGCTCTGTTTCAGTTCCGCTCGAAAGAGCGGTTTTTAATTTTTTGAGGGGCTGTTTTTTGACAATAGAATCCCACCCTCGTTAGTCTTTTCAGCCCGTTAAAAGGCTGGATGGTCTTTTCAAGAGCGAAGAGGTGGCCGTTCCGTACGTTAGATCGTGCGGGACGAATCCTGCATTTTCCTGGAAAGAGAATGCAGCGACAGGTAAATTAAATTGTAAGAAAAGTTAAGTGGTTTTTAAATTTCCTAATAGGAAATTTAAGGGCGTATGGTGGATGCCTTGGCTTCTGAGAAGCGATGAAGGACGTTGTGTAGCGACGATATGCTCGGGGAGCCGCCGAACAGGCTTCGATCCGAGCGTTTCCGAATGAGGCAACTCCTCCCGTAGAGATACGGGAGACCCTGACGCTTGACGTCAGGGAGCACACCCGGGGAAGTAAAACATTTCAGTACCCGGAGGAAGAGAAAACAATGTACACGTACTGTGTACGATATTTCCTTAGTAGCGGCGAGCGAAAGGGAAAGAGCCCAAACTCGGTCTTAATCGCGGAATATGTAGAAATACGTAGAACGCGATTAAGATCGGGGGTTGTAAGGCGGCAATGTCGCTATTTATAGCGAAAAGAGTTACAAAACACTTTATTAGCAGAATGCGCTGGAAAGCGCAGCCCTAGGGAGTGATAGCCTCGTATGCGAAAATAAAGAGTCTCTTTTGTTGCCGTTCTTGAGTACCCCAGGACACGAATAGCTTGGGGGAATCTGCCGGAACTAACCGGCAAGGCTAAATATTCCAGAAGACCGATAGTGAACTAGTACCGTGAGGGAAAGGTGAAAAGCATCCCGGAGAGGGAGGTGAAATAGAACTGAAACCATACGCTTACAAGGAGTGGGAGCGGACGTCGCAAGACTGTTCCGTCACCGCGTGCCTATTGAAGAATGAGCCAACGAGTTGATGCATGCTGCAAGGCTAAGGGCTTGAAAGCCCGGAGCCGCAGGGAAACCGAGTGTGAATAGCGCGAATCAGTAGTATGCATCAGACCCGAAGCCGGGTGAGCTTGCCATGTGCAGGTTGAACGCTGTCGAAAGACAGCGGAAGGACCGAACGCTAGAGACGTGCAATACTCTGCGATGACATGTGGTACGGAGTGATAAGCTCATCGAACTCGGTAATAGCTGGTTCTCTCCGAAATATGTTTAGGCATAGCGTCGTATGTTCCCACGGGGGGTAGAGCACTGGAAGATCTCGACAGGTCGAAAGATCGCGAGACCTATCAAACTCCGAATACCCGTGGTCAAAAATACGGCAGTAAGTCCGTGGGGGCTAAGCTCCATTGGACAAAAGGGAAACAGCCCGAATCTCAATTTAAGGTCCCAAAATTCATGTTAAGTACAAGGGAGGTGGTGAATCTTCTTCGACGGTGAGGATGTTGGCTTAGAAGCAGCCATCATTTAAAGAAAGCGTAACAGCTCACTCACTTAGAGGGTTTGCGCCGCAGATGATCGGGGTTAAAACATGATACCGAAACTGAGGGCTTGATGTCGCTTCGGCGATATCATGCGGTAGGAGAGTATTCTACTCTGCGATGAAGGCAAAGGGGCGACCCATGCTGGAGCGTGTAGAAGTAAGAATGTTGGCACAAGTAACCACAATGCGGATGAGAAATCCGCACGCCGAAAGATTAAGGTTTCCTTCGCAATGGACTTCAGCGAAGGGTTAGTCGGGCCTAAGGGGATGGCGAAAGCCGTACCTGATGGACACACGGTTAATATTCCGTGACTTACAGTTGGTGCGATGGGATGACGGAGCACAATATGCGCAGCCCCTTATTGGATTGGGGTCTTTGGTCAGAGGGCGGATGTGAGGAAAATCCCACATCCTTTCGTTAAATCGATGAGCCTAAGGACAGGAGGGAAGGCATGGCTTGCCATGCGGAACTACGCAAACCGCGCTTTCAAGAAAAGTCTCTAAGCATAACCAACGGTAATCCGTACCGAAAACCGAAACAGGTGATCGGCTCGAGAAGAGCAAGGCGAACGAGTGAAGGTAGGTCAAGGAACTCGGCAAAAAATCAGCCGTAAGTTAGCAATAAGGCTTGCCCTCTCTTTATTGAGAGGGCCGCAGCGAAAGTATCTCTGGCGACTGTTTATCAAAAACACAGCTCCCTGCGAACTCGTAAGAGGATGTATAGGGGGTGACACTTGACCAATGCCAGAAGGTCAACCATCGGCGGTGCGATCATATCAAGCTGACTGATGTAAGCCCTGGTGAATGTCGGCGGTAACTATAACCGTCCTAAGGTAGCGCAATTCCTTGTCAGGTAAGTTCTGACGCGTTGAATAGTGTAACGTCTGGAGAACTGTCTCGACCTACAGCTCGGTGAAAATACAATCCCGGTGAAGATGCCGGGTACCTGCAGTTAGACGAAAAGACCCTAGAAGCTTTACTACAGCTTGATATTGAGCATACGACTGCGATGCGTAGCGTAGACGTTAGACTTTGAAGTGCGGTTTCGGCCAGCATGGAGTCGCCAATGAAACAGCGTTCTTCGTTGTTGTATGTTCTAACCCCGAGGGCAAAAACCGCGGGAGACAGTATCTGGTGGGTAGTTTTAGTGGGGCGCTATCCTCCTAAAAAGTAACGGAGGAGCCTATTAAGGTAAGTTAGCCGCGAATGGAAACCGTGGCGATAGTGTATGGGCATAAACTTGCTTAACTGTGAGACGTACTTGTCGAGCAGATGCGAAAGCAGAGCTAAGTGAACCGACGGATCGCATTAGATGCGGCCGGAGATTATCGGACAAAAGCTACTCTCCCAGATCGGAAGAGCACTCGTC
>JAIFWQ010000019.1 GCA_019661795.1 Candidatus Parcubacteria bacterium
GGAAGCGGCAGTTCAGGCAGGGTTTTCTTCAGATTCTCGAGAGAGAACTCGGGTGTTTCGGATATTTTGAGCTTCGGCAGGTCAGGATCGGGGAAATATCTGTAATCGTGGGAATCTTCTTTTTTTCTCTGCGAAAAAGTCTTCTGTTTGGAATCGTCCCAGCCGCGCGTCTCCTGAACGATCTTTTCCCCCGTTTCGAGGATCTGGGCATGACGGGCGATCTCATAGGCGATCGCCTTTTCGGCGGCGCGGAATGAATTGAGGTTCTTCACCTCGACCTTCGTGCCGAATCTTTTCGCGGCGGTGTCTTCTTCGCTCGCGATGGATATGTTGGCCTCGACGCGCATCTCGCCTTTTTCCATGTCAGCCGTAGATACGCCGAGCGTTCGCAAAAGGAGCTGAAGCTCGCGGCCGAAGTTTCCCGCTTCTTCGGCGCTATGGATGACAGGCTCGGTGACGAGCTCCATGAGAGGCACTCCCGCGCGGTTGAAGTCGACGAGCGAATAATCGCCTTCGTCGTGCCCCGACGACGCGGTGTCTTCTTCGAGATGGATGCGCGTCAGTTCGACACCCGCGAGCTCGCCGCCTTTTACCAGAGGATATTTATACTGCGAGAGTTGATAGCCTTTCGGGATGTCGGGATAGAAATAGTTCTTACGGTCGAATTCGGTGAAATCGGCGAGCTCGCCTCCGACCGCCACGCCGACGCGGAGAACCGACTCGACGGCTTTTTTATTTATGACAGGCAGAGTTCCCGGATGTCCCATGCAGATCGGACAGACGTTCGCGTTCGGAGCCGCATTGAACGGGTCGTTCGGCGAGTCGCAGAACATCTTGGTCGCGGTTTTGAGCTCCGCGTGTATCTCGAGGCCGATGGTGGCTTTGTAATTCTTCATCCTCTCTATTATATCGCCCTCAATATCTTCACCAAGCCGTCCTTGAGAGCCTTCGTCTGCTCGTCGTCGAGGATAGAGACGGAGAGGACGTCGGGATTGAGCTTCTTGGCTTCCTTTATCTTGGCTTTAAGCGTCTTCTCGTCGACGAGGTCGGTTTTCGTGAGGATGACGATCTCGCGCTTTGCGGCCAGGTCTTCGGAATAGTTCTCAAGCTCTTTCCTGATGGTCTTGTACGCCGCCGCAATGTCTTCGTTCTCGAGAGATATGCAGTGGAGGATCATTTTCGTGCGCGAGATGTGGCGGAGGAATTTATCGCCCAATCCCCTGCCTTCGGACGCGCCTTCGATGAGGCCCGGGATGTCGGCCAGGATGAATCCGAACATATCGCCGAGCGACGGCTCGAGCGTGGTGAATTGATACGCCGCGACTTTGGATTTCGCATTCGTAAGGGCGTTGAGGAGGGACGATTTGCCCGCATTCGGGAATCCGACGAATCCGGCGTCGACGATGAGCTTGAGGACGATCTTGAAATCCGCCTCTTCTCCTATGCGGCCATCGGTCGTCTGCATGGGCGTCTGATTCGTCGAGCCTTTGAAATGCTCGTTGCCGAGACCATAGCGACCGCCTTTCAGTACGAGCACGCGCTCGCCTTCTTTCAAAAGCTCGAACGACTGCTCCGTGTCCATGTTGTAGACGACCGAACCGACGGGCAGTTTGAGGATGAGGTCTTCTCCCGCGCGGCCCTCCATGCCTTTTTTGTCGCCGTTCTTGCCGTTCTCTGCCTCGAAGAGCTTTATGTTCCTATAATTATTGAGAATGCCGATATCGCGCACGGCTTCGACATAGACGTCGCCGCCTTTGCCGCCGTTCCCGCCTGCCGGGCCCATGAACTCTTTGCCCTTCTCATGGAGCCACCGCTCGACGCCATCGCCGCCTTTGCCCGCTTTTACGTGAAATGTGACTTCGTCTACGAATGCCATAGAACTACAACTTACAACAAATATCGGGATAAAGAAAGAAAAAGCAGGCTTATGATGGCCTGCTCGCATAGTGATGATTTTAGAATCCACCCATAATTTATTCCATAGGTTGAAGAACGGCTTCCGATCGATAATAACTTAAAACCTCGATATAAGCCAGTTCACGACGGCGATGACGAGGGCGCCCAGAAATGCCGCTGTAAATGTCGCCACCTCGAACCCGGGAACATAGAGAGCGACGAGCCAGAGGAGCAAGGCGTTCACGACCAGTCCGAAAAGCCCGAGCGTGAGCATGTTCACCGGTAGGGCGAGGAGGCTCACAAGCGGTTTGATGAGGAGATTGACGAGGCCGAGAGCGAGGGCGGCCAAAAGCGCGTAGAGGAATCCGGAGACGGCGATGCCGGGAATGAATCGCGGCAAGGCCATGATGGCGAGGGCGACAACGGCTATCTTGAGGATGGTTTTCATAGAAATAAGTATAACAAAGAAAAAAGCCGCCTCGGGGGTGCGGCGGCTTTTATTTTTGCTATTCAATCGATATCGACGAGACCGAGGGCCTCGGCGAGCTCGAGAGGGATCGTGACATTGAAGTTTCCGGGCTTTCCCCGGATCGGATCGAGCCCGACTCGCGGCTCCGCCATGAGGGCCGGATAAGCCATGAGGTCGCGGGACGTGCAGCAGACGATGCAGGACCTGCCCCGCACGCATCCACATTCCTCCTTCATCATGAAAGGCCGGCTATCGGAGGACGCCTCGATCGAATCGGAGCACGCGCACTCTCTTCCGCATTCGCATTCATGGAGCATGAGGCTCGCCTCGTGTTCCCATGAATCCGGATCGAGCACGTCGGCTATCCGATCATGATCGAACTTTTCCTGCCAGAGCGCCATGAGGTCGTGCTCTTCCTTGAGGGGATCCTCCAACTCGCCCTCGTCTCCTTTCCTACCGCTTTTTACTTTCAACATGTACTGATCTTTCGTTGATTGTTTTCGGGCTATAACTAAGAACAAAGCTTTCATAGCCCACATTACAACTCGGAAAGGCGGCGGTCAAGGACCGAGATCAAAGATGATGTCCGGGATTTTACGTTAATTGTATTCCTCCCTGTTGCGCAGCCACGAAGCGGCCCAGACCAGCACGGCGACGATCGCGACGCCGATGAGGATCTCCTTCTCATATGCCTTTACGTTATCGAAATAGAGAGTGAACACGTCGCCGAAAAAATAGCCGCCGAGGACGAAGAGCGTCGACCAGACGACCGAATTGATGAGGTTGAGGAAGACGAATTTTTTCGTCGGGAGCTCGCTCGTGCCGAGGGCGAAGAGCGTCGGTATGCGCAGGCCATAGAGAAAACGGTAGCCGAAAAGGATCTTGTTCTGATGGTTGTGGATGAGGTCGTGGACGCGGTCTGCGCGCTTCCTCCAGTGGCGGCGGTGGCGCTTTTCGAGGAACTCGGTGCCTTTCTTCCTGCCGATATAGAAAAAGAACTGGTCGCCGAGGAACGTGGCGCACAGGGCGACGGCGAATACGGACGGCAGGGCGATGAAGCCGAGGTTCGCCAAAATGCCCGCCGCGATGACGACGATCTCGCCTTCGAGGAAGGTTCCGAGAAATACCGCTATGAGACCGTACTGCGCGAGGATTGCTTCTAGCATGATGTTCTCGATCCTATGGCTTCTGTTTCCAGCCGTCTTTCAGATACGAATCGAGCTTCTTCCATTTTACCTCTTTTTCTTCCCCATTTTTAGTCACGATCACCCTTTCGTTCCTGCCCTTCTTTTCCATGTCGACGATCTCGATCGCGTTCAAGGGCTTCATATCGACGGTCACGGTCGCATCCCCAATGCCTGAAAGGAGGCTTATGACCTGGCCGTTGATGGACATCTGCATCGATTTGAAAAGGGCGAGGCCTTCCCTTTTATATTCGACGAGAGGATCGCGCTGGCCATAGGCGCGCAGGTTCACGCTCGAGCGGAGATATTCCATCGCTTCGAGGTGTTCGACCCAGAAGAGGTCGATGGTCTGGAGAAATATATTGCGCAGGGCTTTGGCGAAGCCCTGGTCGCCGAGAGCGTCGCGCTTGGTTTTGATGACGCCCATGATATTCGCGTCGTTCTCGTCGACGATCGCCATGAGCTCCCTGATGACGTCCTCGTCAGAACCTATGAGCATCTTCCTGCGGCGCTCGTAGACGGTCTTGCGGTGGAGGTTCATGACGTCGTCGTATTCGAGGACGTGCTTTCTCGCGTCGAAGTTGAAGCCTTCGATCCGCGTCTGGGCGGTCTCGAGAGCGCGGGTGATCATGGAATTCTCTATCGGCTCGTCTTCGGCGATGCCGAAGCGGCCCATCATCTTTTTGACCATGTCGGTCGCGAAGACGCGCATGAGATTGTCTTCGAGAGATACGAAAAATTGCGTTTCGCCCGGGTCGCCCTGGCGTCCCGAACGGCCGCGCAGCTGGTTGTCTATGCGGCGGGCCTCATGGCGCTCCGTGCCGAGGACGAAGAGGCCGCCTTTCGCCCGCACTTTATCGGCGTCTTCCTTCGAAGCCATAGCGCCGCCGAGCTTGATGTCGACGCCGCGGCCGGCCATGTTCGTGGCGATCGTCACCGCGCCTTCGCGGCCGGCCTGGGCGATGATCTCGCCTTCCCTTTCATGATTTTTCGCGTTGAGGATCTCGTGTTTGACGCCTTCGCGGCGCAGATAATCCGAAAGCGTCTCGTTCTTTTCGATCGACACCGTGCCGATGAGCACCGGCTGGCCTTTCTGATTGAGCTCCTTTATTTTTCGCGATATCGCCTTGAATTTGCCCGACTCCGTCTGGAATATCTGGTCGTTCCTGTCCGCGCGGGCGACCGGCTTATTGGTCGGCACCGCGATCGTGTTAAGCCGATAGACCTTAAAGAACTCCTCGCGCGATGTCAGGGCCGTTCCGGTCATGCCGGAAAGCTTGCGATAGAGCCTGAAGAAGTTCTGATACGTGATCGAAGCGAACGTGCGCGTCTCTTTCTGTATGACGACGCCTTCTTTGGCTTCGATGGCCTGATGCAGGCCTTCCGACCAGCGGCGGCCCGGCTGGAGGCGGCCCGTGAATTCGTCGACGATGACGATCTGATCGCCTTTCACCACGTATTCCTTGTCCTTATGGAACAGCGCCTTGGCGCGCACGGCGGTTTCGAGGTGATGGACGTATTTCACGCCCCTGTCTGTATATATATTGTCGATGCCGAGCGCCTTTTCGGCTTTGGTGATGCCCGCGTCGGTGAGCGTGATCGCCTTTCTTTTCTCGTCCACCTTGAAATCCTCGTCTTTCGCGAGGCTGATAGCGAGCTTGGCGAACATGCGGTAGAGGTCTTCGGATTCCGATGTCGCCGAAGATATGATGAGAGGCGTGCGCGCTTCGTCTATGAGGATCGAATCGACTTCGTCGACGACGGCGAAATTCCATTCGCGCTGGCGCAGATTCTCCGGAGAATATTCGAGGTTGTCGCGCAGGTAGTCGAAGCCGAATTCCTGGTTCGTGCCGTACGTGATGTCCGCGGCATAGGCTTCTTTGCGCGAACACGGCCGGAGGAATTCATGGGCGACCTTGAACGAGCCTTCTTCGTCGCGCTTCTGGTCTTCTGCGGCCTGGGTATGCGACGCGTCATAGAGATACGATGCTTCGTGATTGATCACGGCGGAAGAAAGGCCGAGGAGATCGTACACTTGTCCCATCCACGCCGCGTCGCGCCTCGAAAGATAGTCGTTCACGGTGATGACATGGACGCCCCGGCCGGTAAGCGCGTTCAAATATGCGGGCAGGGTCGCCACCAGCGTTTTGCCTTCGCCTGTGCGCATCTCCGCGATGCCGCCCGCGTGGAGAATGGCGCCTCCGACCATCTGCACGTCGAAATGCCTCTGGCCGAGAGTGCGTTTGGCCGCTTCGCGGACGACGGCGAACGCTTCGGGCAGGATATCGTCGAGAATTTTGGCTTCGGCGGCGGGATCTTTGGCTTCTGAAAGCCGTTCCTTGAATTCACCGGTCTTGGCCTTCAGATCCGCGTCGGAAAGAGACGACAAAGACGCCTCGAATGCGTTGATCTTCGGCGTTAAACCTATGAAAGGCTTGAGATCCTTGGCGTTCTGGTCGCCGAATATCTTTCCGAAAAAGGATGCCATAGACGGCTAGTCTATCATAAAAATCCGACTTCAGGCTCTATATCTATAGCCGTCTTTTCCTTGACGATGAGCCTGATCTTGGCTTCGAACGCCTTGATATCTGATGCGGTGGCGCCGGCTTTCGCGACCAATGCGAGCGGCTGCTTCTCATAGAGGCCGACGTTGCCGTCCATGGCGCCTTTCAGGCCGCAGATCTTGTCGAGGATCCACGCCAGAGGCACTTTCACGCGGTTCGGATCGGCGGCCGAAGGATCTGATGCGGGACCGGCGGGAAAAGAAGGCATATCGGGATAGCGGGCCTTCAATCTCTGAAAATGATCGAGAGCGATCATCGGATTCTTCCAAAAAGAGCCGGCCGTGCCGATCTTGGTCAGGTCGGGGAACTTCCCTGCGCGGATTTTGATGACCGCGTCGCGGATCTCGGATTGGGATGGAGCGGTTTTGGCTGCTTCGGGCGCGAAATATTCCTTGAGGTCCTTGTACGCGAGGTTCGGCCGCGGCGTCGAGGTCAATCTGAACGTAGCGGAGACGATGACGAGATCTTTCGATCCGGGTTTTTTGAAGACGCTGTCGCGATAGGAG
>JAIFWQ010000020.1 GCA_019661795.1 Candidatus Parcubacteria bacterium
AAGGGAGGATCGACCTCTATAACGACAAAGTCATGGCCATACTGCCTGACCTCTATAACCTTCTCTTAAGCAGGACGCGTTTCATCGACATGCATCAGGTCTATGAGGGCGTTTTCGGCCGGGTGGCGCTTTCGCTTTTGAGCCACAGCTGGTTCCTCGAGAATATCTCGGTCCATCCCAAATATGTGTATGACGCCATGAAGCGCGCGATGGATTTCGCCATCGCCCTGATCCTCGGCGCCGTGTCGCTCGTCGTTTATCCGTTCGTGTACATCGCTATCAAGCTCGATGACGGAGGTCCGGCTTTCATCATCCAGGAGCGCATCGGCAAGGATAATAAGAGCATCCGCATACCGAAGTTCAGAAGCATGAAGACGAGCGACAAGGGCGCATGGGTCAAAGAGCATGATGATCGCATCACTATCGCCGGCAGGATGCTCCGCGCGTCCCGCATCGATGAATTGCCGCAGCTCTGGTCGGTCGTGAAAGGAGACATGTCGCTCGTTGGGCCGCGGCCTGACATCCATGCCCTCGGAGTGAAACTTTCCGAAGAGATCCCGTATTATAACGTTCGCACGATCATCAAGCCGGGGCTTTCCGGCTGGGCGCAGATCCGCCAGGAGCTTCCGCCGCAATCGCTCGAAGAGACCAAGATCAGATTGGCATACGATTTCTATTACATCAAAAATCGGTCGCTCCTCCTCGACCTCAAGATCGCTCTCCAGACCATGTCGACGCTCGCTTCGCGGGGAGGCAAATAAAGTAAGATACAAGCCGAATAATCGAACCATGCGCAAAATATTTATAACCGGAGGATCAGGATACGTCGGAGCCATGCTCGTCGAGCAGTTCGCCCTGCGCCCTGACGTCGAAGCGATCCTCGCCGTTGACAAAGAGCCCGCGTCAGAGCTCTACAAAGAGAACCCGAAGGTGACGTTCATTCAAGCCAATCTCGCCGATACCGGCAAATGGCTCGAGGCGGCCCGAAGATTCGCTCCTGATGCCGTCATGCATACGGCGTGGCAGATTCGCGAGATGTACGGCATGAAGGATGTCCAGTGGCGCTGGAATGTCGGCGGGTCGGATGCAGTGTTCGATTTCGCCTTCTCGACGCCTTCGGTCAAAAAGCTCATCCATTTCTCGACGGTAGCTTCGTATGGGGCGTTTTCATCGAATTCGGTCGATCATTTCTTCAAGGAATCCGAGCCGTTTCGAAAGACCGACTATCTTTATGCGGAAGAAAAGAGGATAGCCGAAGAGCATCTCGAAAAGAGATACGCCGAGGTCAAAAGATCCGGCCGTTCCGTGCCGCAGGTATTCGTTCTGCGTCCGGCGGCTGTTACGGGACCGCGCGGCCGTTATATGCGAATCCGCTTCGGCCTTCAGGCGGCGCTCTCCGGCCAGCTCAAGGAGAATTTCATACATCGCCTCATATCGGCTATGGTCTCGTTCGTTCCGGTCACCAAAAAATGGCTCCGTCAGTTCATCCACGAAGACGATGTCGTCGATATCGTGAAGCTCCTCGCGTTCGAGCCGGTGAAAGGAGAATACGAGATATTCAATATCTGCCCGCCGGGTCCGGCCGTCCGCGGCAAGGACATGGCCGAAGCCGTAGGCAAGAAGATCCTGCCCGTGCATCCGTGGCTCATTCGGCCGGTTTTCTTCGTCATGTGGCACATATCGCGCGGCCGCGTGCCGACGTCGCGGGGCGGCTGGAAATCTTATTCATACCCGATCGCCGTCGACGGATCGAAGCTCACGGCCATGTACGGATATAAATACAAGCATCAGCCCAAGGAAGCGTTCGTGAAAAAAGAGGGAAGATACGCCGCGTATATAAAATAGTCATGAAGAAAGCCCTGGTCATAGGCGGCGCCGGATTCATCGGATCGCATCTCGTCGACGCTCTCGTCGAAAAAGGCTATTCAGTATATGTGCTCGATAATCTTTCGAACGGCAAAAGAGAGCTCGTGAATAAAAAGGCGACGCTTCAGGTCGGAGATATAAGGAATCCGAAGGATCTTGCCGAAGCTTTTAAAAATATAGGCGAAGGCGCATATGTATTCCATCTGGCATGCCTTCCGCGCGTGCAGTTTTCGATCGATTTCCCGCGAGAATCCCACGATGCGAACATAAACGGCACGCTCAACGTGTTCCTTGCCGCGCGCGATGCTAAGGCGAAGAGGGTAGTCTATTCGGCGTCGAGCTCCGCATATGGCGATCAGGACGCTCTTCCTCTCGTCGAGACCATGAAGCCGAATCCGAAAAGTCCGTATGGCCTTCAAAAGCATGTGGGCGAGCTCTATGCCAAGATCGCAAGTGAAGTCTATGGCCTTGAAACGATTTCGCTTCGCTATTTCAACGTCTTCGGTCCGCGCCAGGATCCTGACGGCTCATATGCCCAAGCGATCCCGAAATTCCTCAAACAGGCTAAGGAAGGCAAGCCCATCACCATCACCGGCGACGGCGAACAGACCCGCGACTGCACCCATGTCCGCGATGTCGTCCGCGCGAACATTTTGGCTGCCGAATCTCCGAAAGTGGGAAAAGGCGAGGTCATCAACATAGGCGGCGGCAAAAGCTATTCCGTGAATCAGATGGCGAAGCTCATCGGCGGGAAAATCTCTTATATTCCCGCAAGGCTTGAACCGAAGGCTACGCTCGCCGACATCCGCCTCGCGAAGAAGCTTCTCGGATGGGAGCCGCAGATGACTTTAGAAGAGGGGATCGCGGAGCTCAAAAAACTTTACGGAATCTAGAATACAGGCTAGTATAGCCCTATAATCATAATCACGGAGAAATACCTTAACGGATATGTGGAAAAAACGATTTTCGGCCTTGATCCTGCTCGTCCTTTAAGTCCGGCGCGGCATCCCGCTTTCCATACCGCCTCGGCCTCGACCTTTCCGGCGGCACGCATCTCGTTTTCACCGCCGACACGTCCCATGTCGCGGATTCTGAGATCGGCGACGCCATGACGTCCCTCGCGAACGTCGTTGAAAAGCGCGTCAACCTGTTCGGCGTATCCGAACCTATCGTCCAGATAGAAAAGGGCGGAGTCATCGGCCAGACGGCGCACAGGCTCATCGTCGAGCTTCCCGGCGTGACCGACGTGAAGCAGGCGGCGGACATGATCGGCCGCACGCCGGTGCTCGATTTCCGACTCGTGAAGCCGGGCGCGGACAAGCTCACGCCTGAAGAGCGGGCGAAGGCGACCCTCGACGATATATTCGTCGAAACGGGCCTCACCGGCAGATATCTTTCTCGCGCGTCGCTCGAATTCGACCAGACGACGTACGCGCCGCGCGTGGCTCTCCGCTTCAACGACGAAGGCGCAAAGCTTTTCGCCAAGATCACCCATGACAACGTGGGCAAAGTGCTCGCCATATTCCTCGACGGTAATCCGATATCGACGCCGGTCATCCAGACCGAGATATCGTCCGGTCAGGCGGTCATCAACGGCACATTCAGCGTAGAAGAGGCGCGCGCTCTGGTTCGCGATCTCAATCTCGGCGCCCTGCCTGTGCCGATCTCGCTCTCTTCGAGCCAGACCGTCGGCGCGACCTTGGGCAAAGGCGCCCTCGACGCGAGCCTTTTCGCCGGCATGGTCGCGTTCATCGCTGTCGGCATATTCCTCGTCCTTTGGTACCGCGTGCCGGGCATCATCGCGGTCATAGCTTTGGCGATCTACGTCGCGCTCAACCTCGCGCTCTTCAAATTGATCCCGGTCACGCTCACGGCCGCAGGCATCGCCGGCTTCATACTCACCCTCGGCATGGCCGTCGACGCGAACATCCTCATATTCGAGCGAATGAAAGAAGAGCTGCGCCGCGGACTGGGGCTTTCCGACGCTATCAGGGAAGGCTTCGCCCGCGCGTGGCTTTCCATCCGCGATTCGAACCTCTCGTCCATAATCACAGCTGTGATCCTCTATTATTTCGCCTCGACGCCTATCATCAAAGGCTTCGCTTTGGTCTTCGGCCTCGGCGTCATCGTGTCGATGTTCACGGCCATCACCGCTTCGAGGACGCTCCTCATGGCGGTCGGCGCGGATGGAAAGGGCAAAGGCGAAGGCAGGCTCGCCCGGTTCTTCTTTAGCTCGGGCATCCGATCATAATCCAATACCATGTTCATAGTCACATACCGAAAATTCTTCTACGCCCTCTCGGCCGCGCTCGTCATCGGGTCGCTCGCCGCGCTCTTCGCATGGGGCCTCAAGCCGGGCATCGATTTCAAGGGCGGGTCCATCGTCGAAGTCGAATACGCGTCATCGACGAGGCCTCTTTCAGCCGACGTGAAGCCGGCGCTCAACGCCCTCAACCTCGGCGAATATTCGATCCGCGAGACCGGATCGTCGGGCTTCATCCTGCGCACGGTCGAGCTCACGCCCGAAGCGCATAACGCCGTCGTTTCGGCTCTCTCCGGGAGCGGCAAGATCCAGCTCTCTGAAAAACGCTTCGATTCCGTGGGTCCGATCCTCGGCAAGGAAGCTTTGCAGAAATCATGGATGTCGGTCATCCTGGTCCTTCTCGCCATCGTCCTTTTCATAACGTTCGCCTTCAGGGGCGTATCGCGGCCGGTCAAGTCATGGAAGTACGGCGTCATCGCCATCGTCGCTTTGGCCCATGACGTGATCATCCCTGCGGGAGTCTTCGCCTTTCTCGGCCATGCGGCGGGCATCGAAGTCGACACGCTCGTCGTGACGGCGCTTCGCGTCGTCCTCGGCTTCTCGATCCATGACACCATCGTCGTTTTCGACCGCGTGCGCGAGAATCTCAAGCATAACGTCGAGGGTAAGCAGAGAAAGACGTTCGACGTCATCGTCGGCGAATCGATCAATCAGACGTTCGTCCGTTCGATCAACACGTCTTTGACCACGCTCATCGCTATATTCGTGCTCTGGCTCGTCGGCGCCGAAGCGACCAGGCATTTCGCCCTCGCTCTCCTCGTCGGCATCACCGCAGGAACCTATTCTTCGATCTTCCTCGGCTCTCCTCTTCTCGTGACCGCGTACAGGTGGCAGAAGAAGGGGGAATAGGGATATACTTAAAGACATGGAACAAACCGCCTCTGTCCGCTATGTCGGTTTCTGGGCCCGCCTCGCAGCGCGGTTCGTCGACGGCCTCATCGTCGGCGCAGCCCTGCTTTTGGCCAATATCATCATCGTCGCGATCGCCGGCGCCCATCCTCGGGTGCCCGTCGCTCCGATCGTCGATATCGTCATCGGCCTCGGCTATTTCTGCTATATGACCAAATCGTATGGGGCGACCATCGGCAAAAGGATCGTCGGCGCAGAGGTCGTGCCCGAACACGGCGGCGATCTGACGTGGATGACGGTCGTCATGAGGGAGGTCCTCGGCAAGATCGTATCGAGCGCCATCATCAACATCGGCTATCTCATGGTCGCCTTCACCGCGAGGAAGCAAGGCCTTCACGACAAGATCGCCCAGACTCTCGTCGTATATAAAGACCCGAGCCGCGATACGAAGAAGCTCGTGACGACGCTGAATTCGATACTGATTGCCTTCATCGTCCTCGGGATCGTCGCGGGCGTATACGCAGGCCTGCGGGCCCGATAGCCGCGATCGAGCGTAACGGACACGTGGCGGAACTGGTATACGCGTACGCCTCAGAAGCGTATCCCGCAAGGGTTGAGAGTTCGAATCTCTCCGTGTCCACTTAGATTTAAAACATATGATGAAATTCGCTTTCGCGCTTATCTTCTCTCTCGCACTCTTTCCTTCGGCGGCCCATGCCGCATGGTGGAACCCTCTCACGTGGAAGGCCGCCCCTGTCGGCGCGCCCACCTCGGCCATATCTTCTTCGCTCCAGACCGGCGCGACGGGCACCTCGGCTTCTTTTTCGCCATCCGTAGACGAGCTCTATAAAAGGATCGCGGAGCTCGAATCAAAATTGCAGGAAGCGCAGATAAAGATACGCCAGCTCGGCCAGGCCGGCGCCAAAACCGACGCGAAGGAAATCGCGAAGACGACGGATGCGCCTGCGCCGAGCGCGAATGCGGCGGGCCTTCCCGAAAAAGATGTCGCGGCGAAAGCGAAGCCGGCCATCGTGCTCGTCGAAACGGCGACGACCACCGGCGCGGGCGTCATCATCGATTCGCAGGGTCATATCCTGGTCGCCGCTCATACGGTGTGGATCGAAGGCCCTGACAAGATAGTCATAGGAGCGGCTGATGAAGTCTCGGTCACTTTGGCGAGCGGCGCTAAAAAGACGGCGAAGCTCGTCGGTCTCGATGAAGCGACCGATGCGGCCATTCTGCAGATCTCGGAGAAGGGGACTTTTTCATATATTAAGCCGGCCCATGATTCCGGCATTCAGAAAGGCGACAAGGCATATGTATTCGCGCCTTCCGGATATGTCGCGGGCGCCGTTTCCCGGAAAGCGTCCGATGCGGTCGAAGTCGTTTCCGACATCAAGCCTTCGGATGGCGGCGGCGCGCTGGTCAATGCGCAGGGCGGCCTCATCGGCATAGCGGGCAAGCCCGTCTGCAAGGTCCTTGAAGAGATGAAGACGTGCCTCAAATACGCGTCGACCGCGAACAACATCCGCGCCAAACTGCCGAAGCTTTTGGAAGGCATGAGGCTCTATAAAAATAAGAAAGGCTCGACCGCCGAAGAGATCGCCGTCCGCGGCCAGTTCGAGCAGATGTACGGCAGGACGAAAGAGAGCGGCGTCATCGAATTCGCCATAGCGAACGCGACGGGGGAGAATACGTATGACCGATTCAACGGCAAATTGGGCCAGGACATCGACGGCAAGATAACCAAGCTCTATCTGGCCAAGCTCAAGTCGAACGCCGAGATGATATACACGGCCGTCGACTTCCTCAAATCCGGCGCCTATAACCTCAATATATTCTTCATAAACGAAAGCGGCACGACCATCGCGAACCTCGGCGACTATCAGCGCAAAGTCGCCACCCGCGTCGCGGCGGAGAACGCCCTCAAGGTCAAAGAATATCAGGACAAGGTGAGCCTGTGGTCCCGAAAGAAGAATGAATACGATTCGTATATCGCCAATCCGGCGGGCGCTACCCATGACTATCTTTTGGAGCAGGGCCTTTTCGTCGAATCTGCCGCCGACTATCTTTCCAAGGAGAAGAAAAAGGTCTTGGATGCCTTTTCAGGCGAGACTGTCGACATCTTTTAGGTTTTCCTAGATCTCCGACCAGCTTTTGAACTGCTTTTTGAGGGTGGTGATATCTTCGGGCGTCAGGCTTTCATAGACTTTCACCCAATCGGCTGCGATCAGCCCCTGCGCCGCATCGAGGCTGATGTTTCCGGCGCACATCTCGCGCCGAAGATAGTTTTCGACCACGTCTTTTTCGCGGAATCCCGGCGGCGGGGCGGCCGCTTCGGGAAATAGATTCGCCGCATCGTTATTTCCGCCGAGGGAGAGGGGAATGAGATGGTCCAATTCGTATCCGCCGAATGCCGGCGGATATGTTATGCCGTACGCCTTGTAGATTTTCTTTTTGAGGCTGACCGGCACATTTCGCACCGTTTTCGTATAGCCGTCGACGCATATCTTTTCCTTGTCCGCATTCGGAAAGACCGATCCGGGAGTGCATTCCCGATCGGGCAGAGGACCGTTCACCCGGCAATCGGCTGTTTTCGACCTCGCGCCTAATGGCGGACTTTGGGCGGCCAATTCGTCGAGCCGCCGCCTATTTTCGACGCCATCATCGACCGCAGCCGGCCTGTTGAACGCATAGAACCAGCACAAAAAGACGACCCCGGCCGATATGCCGCATACCGCCTTTATTTTCGGCCGTAAAATCAGCTTCGCGCTCTTCATGCGCGGCCCAATCTACCAAACAGAGATAAAGAAACCGTGAAGAAACGATGAAGCCTAAAAAGCCTTGACCGCCTCGAAGCGGCGTGTATAATAGGCCTTACCTCATTAAAAACCTGTGCGGACGCAGAAAGTGCTGGATAAGCACTTTTTGTATCGCCGGGGCTTTAAGGGGAGGTCTTTGAAATAATCAGAATTGTTAAAAAGATATTGAGAACATACAGTACGGAATGGTAACTATTCATTTAGTTTGATTTCCTATTGTTTATGCAAGTCAATTTCTTTGAGTAAAATGTCGGATATTGCGATCAGTTCAGATTCAGCTCTGACGCAATCGCAGCCTAAAAAACTGCATAGGATTGTGAGGCCTCCGGTAGCACGGAGATCTCCAGGTTCGAAATAGCCATGCTTGAATCCGCGCTTCGCGCGGACGATACTGTGATCTATTTTGTTCCGTTCGATCCACAGGACAGGCCGTCCGCAAGGGCGCTTTGTCTTCTGGATTTATATCAAGAGTTTGATCCTAGCTCAGGATGAACGCTGGCGGCGTGGATAAGGCATGCAAGTCAAGGGGGCCCGCAAGGGCAACCGGCAGACGAGGTAGTAATAAGTAGGTACGAACCCAAAAGTCGCGAATAGCTCGGCGAAAGCCGAGGTAATACGCGATGGTCTCTACGGAGTAAAGATTTATCGCTTTTGGATCGGCCTGCTCGGTATCAGCTAGTTGGTAGGGTAACGGCCTACCAAGGCAATGACGCCTAGGGGACCTGAGAGGGTGACCCCCACCGATGGGACTGAGACACGGCCCATACACCTACGGGTGGCTGCAGTCGAGAATCTTCCGCAATGGACGAAAGTCTGACGGAGCGACGCCGCGTGGAGGATGAAGTGCTTCGGTATGTAAACTCCTTTTGCCAGGGAAAAAGTTATTGATTGTACCTGGAGAATAAGAGGTTGCTAAACTCGTGCCAGCAGCAGCGGTAATACGAGTGCCTCGAGCGTTATCCGGAATCATTGGGCGTAAAGGGTGTGTAGGCGGTTATGTTAGTCTCGTGTAAAATTCCTCGGCTCAACCGAGGGCTCGCACAAGAAACGGCATGACTAAGAGGATGGAAGGGGTCTCTGGAACTCATGGTGTAGCGGTGAAATGCGTTGATATCATGGGGAACACCAAAAGCGAAGGCAAGAGACTGGTCCATTTCCTGACGCTGAAACACGAAAGCGTGGGTCGCGAATGGGATTAGATACCCCAGTAGTCCACGCCCTAAACGATGATCTCTAGCTTTGAGGAGTATCGACCCTCTGCGAGGCTAAGTTAACACGATAAGAGATCCGCCTGGGTAGTACGGCCGCAAGGTTGTTCCCCTTC
>JAIFWQ010000021.1 GCA_019661795.1 Candidatus Parcubacteria bacterium
GAGAGAAGAGAGAGTTCGGCTCGGCCGGACCGGGTCCGCGCTCTCACGAGCGCGGACCGTCCGCCGGCGCGCCGGCGGACCGCGCG
This sequence comes from Candidatus Parcubacteria bacterium, assembly GCA_019661795.1. Taxonomy (GTDB): domain Bacteria; phylum Patescibacteriota; class Minisyncoccia; order Phycocordibacterales; family UBA6065; genus UBA6065. Next base: position 87 of record JAIFWQ010000021.1, read on the forward strand.
GCTTCCGTCGTCATCCCTCCGGCGGCTGAAGACTCGATCCGCATCATCCCTCTCGGCGGCGTGGAGGAGATCGGAAAAAACATGACCGCCATCGAATTTCGCGGCGACATCATCGTCATCGACGCCGGCTTCCAGTTCAAAGACGAAGCGACGCCCGGCATCGACTACATACTCCCGAACACCAAATACCTCGAAGAGCGCAAGGACCGCATCAAGGCCCTTTTCATCACGCATGGCCACCTCGACCATATCGGCGGCATACCGTACGTCATCGACCGCATCGGCTATCCGACCGTCTACACCAGGCAGTTCGGCGCGATCATGATCCAGAAGCGCCAGGAGGAGTTCCCTCATCTCCAGCCTCTCGACATCAAAGTCATCTCCGGCAACGAGACGATCCAATGCGGGTCGCTCAAGGTGAAGACCTTCCCTATCTCCCACACCATTCCCGACTCGATGGGACTCGTCATCGCGACCCCGTACGGAGACATCGTCTTCATCGAAGACGTGCGCGTCGACAACATCAAAGGCGTGCCGACCGAAGAAGAGGTGAAGCAGTACGAGCAGTTCAAAGGCAAAGACGTGCTCCTCCTTACCATGGACTCGACCTCGATCGAGAAGCCAGGCTTCTCTCTCTCCGAATCGGTCGTCATCGAGAACATAGAGAAGTTCATAAAGAACACGACGGGCCGGCTCATCATCGGAACGTTCGCGTCGCAGGTGGAGCGAATCATCGCCATCATCCGCGCGGCAGAGAAATACAACAAGAAAGTCGTCGTCGAAGGCCGCTCGATGAAGACCAACATCGAGATCATCAAGCACCTCAAGCTCCTCGACGTGAAGAACATCATCCCGGCCGAAGAGATCGCCAGCTATCCGCCTGACAGGATCGTCATGCTCGTCACCGGCGCCCAGGGCGAAGAGTTCGCCGCGCTCATGCGCATGGCGACGAAACAGCACAAGCACGTCCAGCTCAAGAAGACCGACACCGTGCTCCTCTCTTCGTCCATCATCCCTACCAACTACAACGCCGTCGTCAAACTGAAGGACAACCTCTACCGGTCCGAAGCGAAAGTCATCACCTATCTCGACTCCGACATCCACGCGTCCGGTCACGGCAACCGCGACGAGCTCAAATGGATCCACGAGCAGATCAAATACAAGTTCTTCATCCCTCTTCACGGCCAGCATTACATGCTCCGCCAGCATTCCGAACTCGCCCAGGCGATCGGCGTGCCCCGCGAGAACATCGTCGTGCCGGATAACGGATCGGTCATAGAGATCTATGACGGCGGCAAGGCGATCAGGGTGCTCAAAGAGAAAGCGCCGTCGAATCTCGTCCTCGTGGACGGCTTCGCGGTCGGCGACGTCCAGGAAGTGGTCATCCGCGACAGGCAGATGCTCGCCCAGGACGGCATGTTCATCGTCTTTGCCATGATCGATTCCCAGACCGGCCGCCTGCGCAAATCGCCCGACATCATATCCCGCGGCTTCGTCTATCTGCGCGAATCCCAGGACCTTCTCCGCGACACGAGGAACATCATCAAAGACACGATCGAAAATTCCGCCCGCGGCATGAATCCCCTCAACGTCGAGATGATCAAATCGAACGTCACGGACGCGGTCTCGAGGCATCTCTTCCAGGAAACGGCCAAAAGGCCGGTGGTCATCCCCGTTCTCCTCACCGTATAGCCTATCCGCCCGCCGCGGTATGGTAAAATAGGCTCCATGCCAGAAGATCGATCGTTCGCCGGAAAGAGGTTCGTCATGTACGTCATCGGCTTCGTGTTCAACTTGAGCTACGCCATACCGACGTACGTCAATTCGTCTTTCCTCGCCAAATTCGCCGGCGACAAGCTCGTCGGCATCATATATGCGGCGAGCTCGATACTCGCCATCGCCGCTTTCATCGAGATATCGGAGCCCCTGAAGCGCTTCGGCAATTTCCGGACGACCATAGGGCTGATATTCCTCGAGATCCTCTCCCTCGCCGGCCTCGCCACCGGCCAATCGGCGATCGTCATCATATCGTCGTTCATCCTTAACTTCGTATCGATCGCTCTCATCAACTTCAGCCTCGACGTGTTCCTCGAGGAATTCTCGAGCAATACGAAAACAGGCAGGATCCGCGGCTCGTTCCTCTCCGTCATCAACAGCGCATGGCTCGTGTCGCCGCTCCTCGCGTCATGGATACTCGGCGACAATATATACGGCAACATGTACGCGGTGAGCGGCATCCTGCTCGTGCCGATGCTCCTTCTCGTCTTCTTCGGCCTGCGCGAAGTGAAAGATCCCTTCTACAATCGCCTGCCGTTCTGGAAGAGCTTCGCCGAAGTATGGGCCGACCGGGACATCAAAGGCATCCTTTTCATCCAATTCCTGCTCCAATTCTTCTATGCGTGGATGGTCATCTACACGCCGCTCTATCTCCATGAGACGGTCGGGTTCGACTGGCCGACGATCGGCATCATATTCACCGTCATGCTCCTGCCGTTCGTCATGCTCGAGGCTCCCCTCGGCAGGCTCGCTGACCGCATCGGCGAAAAGAGAGCCTTGAGCATCGGCTTCGCCATCATGGGACTCGCCACGGGCGCCATCGCCATCGTGACGGATCATAACGCGTGGATATGGGCCGGCATCCTCTTCGCCACCCGCGTAGGGGCGGCGACGGTCGAAGTCATGGCCGATACCTATTTTTTCAAGAAAGTCGACGCCACCAAAACCCACATCATCACGTTCTCCCGCATGGCGCGTCCCCTCGCCTATGTCATAAGCCCCGTCGTCGCGACCATACTTTTCACCGTATTCGACATGAAGGGTCTCTTCATATTTTTAGGTCTGCTCATGTTCTATGGTTTGCGGTATTCGCTTTCTATCAGGGACGTAAAGTAGAAAAGACCGGAGTACAGCTCTCGAGAAAAGCTTCTGCGCAGGCCGAGAGGCCGAGCAAAGCGCGCGCCAGCAGGCGCGACGCGGACTTTTCGAGAGAGCTGTACTCCGGTCTTTTCTACCTCACATCATTCATAGATAGCGGGAACGCTCGTATATTTTCCTTTCCCTACGACCACATGATCGACGAGAGATATGCCCATGATCTTGCCTGCATCGACGAGCTGTTTAGTGATCTCGATGTCCGACGATGACGGCGTAACGACGCCTGATGGATGATTGTGGACGAGGATGACGGCCGATGCGCCGTATTCGACCGCAGGCTTGAAGACTTCGCGCGGATGGATCAGGTTCGCGTCGAGCGTGCCCATCGAAAGCACCTCGTCATGGACGATCTTGTGGTGATTGTTCAGATATATGCCGCGGAGGCATTCTTTGGGCAGATCGTGCATGTCGCGGACGTAGGCGGAAACGTCTTTGGCGTTCCGGATCGACACGTTCCTGCCGCCCGGCTTCTTGTAGAACCGGCGGCCGAGCTCGGACGAAGCGACGATCTGACAGGCTTTGCCTATCGGCATGCCGATATCCTCGGATATCTTCTTCGGATCGTCGAGCGAGGCGAAGCTTTTTTCGCCGTATTCGCGGATGACGCGCGACGACATCGAAAGCACGTCTTCTTTGACCGTGCCGCTATTCAGGATCACCGCGACGAGCTCGACGATCGACAAAGCGCCCGGTCCGCCCGAAAGCATCTTCTCGCGCGGCTTGTCTGCTTCCGGCAGGTCGCGGAGCTTATATATGTATTCGCGTATGGGGATCGGATAGGCGTTCATGATTTTACCGCGCCAGCATATCAGGGCGAGATAAAATAAATATGAAGAAAAAAGATCGCCCTACTCCTTCGGGATTACGCCTTTTTCCTTCAAATACGCCTCTACCTGCTCTTTGTCGGAATCGGCGATGATGGCGCCGTCGATATCGAGAGTCGGCGTTTTCGTCTGGGCGGACTTCTTTATGAGCTCGTCCATGTACACGGGGTCGATGAGCACATTGCGCTCTTCATAGGGGATTTTGCGCCCGTTCAGAAGATCGAGGACGCCTTTGCACCACGGACAGCCGGTTTTGGTATATACGATGATGTTCATACCTCTAGTACGAACGTCTTACGGCATTTTGACGCACTCCAAACACATGAACAGAGGGATCTCGCGGCGGGCCTTGTCTTCAGCGGCCTTGCGCGGACCTTTTTCACTCTCTTTATGGGACATCCATTCTTCGATGCGGGCTATGGCAAAGCCGGCGTTCGCGAGATTTTTGGAATAGACCTGGATCGGGCGATGGAAAGAATAGGTGAGCTTTTTATCCTGCGCGTCGGAACGGCCCGGGTGCATGTCTATGGTCGCGCGGCTTTCCGACATGTATTCGTCGACGCGGCGGTATTGGGTCGCCGTCGTATCGTCGAATCCCCACGCGCTCTTGCCCGGTATGCGGAATGCCGGATGGTTGAGCACGATGACGAATTTTGCGCCGGGCTTGAGGACGCGCGAGACTTCTTTGAATGCGAGAGCCATTTTGTCTATATTCTGAAGAGCGAGCACGGATACGGCGGAATCAAAGCTCTTGTCTTTGAACATGCGAAGATTGTCCGCGGGCGATACGTAGAATTCCTGATTATGGGTCGCGTGGGCGCGGGCGATATCGATGAGTTCGGGGGCGATGTCCACGCCCGTCACATGCGCGCCTTCCGCGGCCAGGGCATGCGAGAAAAATCCCTGCCCGCAGGCGAGGTCGAGCGCGCGGTCGCCTTTCTTCGGCGCCATAAGGCGCAGGACGTTCGGCAATATGACCTGCGATTGATACGAATCTTCGTCGTTCACGACCTTGTCGTACCACGACGCGACGTTGCCCCATGAAGTTTTCATGGGTATATGATATCAGACTTACTTCGCCTTGCGAGAGCCTTTCTTCGCGGACGCGGCGGCGATCTTTCTGCCTTTAGTCTTCATGGTCTTTCGTATGCCCGTCCAATGGTCTTTCATCTCGCGTATGAACGAAGCGAGCTCGTCCGAGTCTATATTTTTGAGCTCGTTGTATTTTTTGGCGACGGCGTCGACGGCGCTCATGTAGGCCGATTCGGTGACTTCCTGCGCCTTTTCGAGCTCCTCGAGCACTTCGCCTTTGGCCTTGAGCATCCAGCCTTTCACTTTGGCGCGATTTTTGGCCGCGTCCTTATGACCATAGAGATAATATGCGCCGACCGCGGCGGCCGAGAGTCCCGCGAGCCCGGCGATGATGGCGCCTGCGCGGGATTTTCCGTTTTCTGCCATATTGTTCGAAGATTATCTGGTAACGCCGTCTTTTTTGACCTTGACCTTCATTTTCTTGCCCGGATCCCTTACAAAGAAATTACGCGCGAGGTCGACGACATGTTTCCATTTGACGCCTTCGTCGCGGATGGCGGAACGGAGCTTTTTCGAATCGGCCACGATCTCGGACCATTCGGCTTTTCCCTTTTCAGTGATATCCCTCACGTTCTTCAGTATGCCGATGGCGTAGATGAACGCGATGACGATACCGATGGTGACGAGGACGAGGGCGATCGACGATATGAAGAAGAATATGTCCGCGTGGATGAGGCTTTCAGATGGCGTCATGGTGGCTCGTAGAGATTAAGATTTGGTAAGGCAGGCTTTCAGCTCTGCGGTCGCCGTCCAGCCGCAGAGGCCGGTCGATTGGCGCTCGCATTTCGCTTTCGCATAGCAGGCGTATTCGGGCCGGTATTCGCAAGTGCTCGCCACGTCTTCGTCGGAACAGATCTGGCCGCTGCAGCCGGTCGGATGACATGCGATCGCTTTGAATGAGACCGGGACATCGATATGAGCGTCGTTCTGCGGCAAGCCGCTCGGGTTGTCTTTCATCAATCGGATCACGCCCGAGACGTTGCTTTTCGGATCGAATGCGATCGAGGCGGTGAAAGACACGAAATCGGGCGTCATCCAGTCGCCCTGTGCCTGCGCTATCCCCCTGCCAAGGACCGTGCCGTCAGGCGCGACGACTTCGATCGGAAACGACGCCTCGAAAAACCATGTGCCGCGGGCTTCACCTGAAACGACGACCGGCGATACGATCGCGTCGCCGGATTTCGGCACGGACACGCGGATCATATCGTTCGTACCAGCCGCGCCTGGCGTGCCGGTACCTGCCGTATCCGCCTTGCGATACGGAATATCGAATGCGAAGACCGCGTAGACGACGAGGATCGCGAGAACCGCCAAGCCGATTATCTTTATTCTCCCC
>JAIFWQ010000022.1 GCA_019661795.1 Candidatus Parcubacteria bacterium
CATGGATGTTCTAATTGCATACGCCCGTATCGTCGGCGCCGGCGGATATCTGGCCTGTCGATTCGACCGTGACCTTGCGCTTCAGGCCCTGCGGCGACTGAAGGCAGATCTCCGCCTTGCCGTAGCTCGTCCCCGCCGATCTGATGTACGCGTCAGGGTTCGGGCGCAGGAACGTGACGTCGACGATGGCGGCGCTACAGGGCGTCACGCCGTTGAGGCAGATCTTCGATATCCTGTTCCCTTTGCCGATGGTGAACGTCTGGATATCGACGTCGCCTGCGTCTTTGACATGAGCCGTGCCGCCGGTCTTGTCTTCGAAAAGGACATACGATGAAGGCGATGCCGTATTGAAATCGATGCCGTAGCCGGAATTGAAGCTCAATGCGGCGTTCTGCCTCACCGATATGCCGTAGAACTGCGCCTGGCGAATGGAAAGGCCGATCTCGTAGGCGAGATTCGTGAGGAGCACGCTGCCGTTGAACTGCGCGTTATTGAATATCGCCACGGTCGTGATGAAGGTGAATATGGCGATCGAGACGAGGAGCTCGACCAGAGTGAAACCTCGGGACGCTGGGGGAATTTCTATGCCTCTCTTCATTCCTTTATTATACCGCCAAATGGGACAAAATCGCCTGCGCGTCGATGCCCCACAGGAAGACGATGAGAAAGCCGATGACGAGGAACGGCCCGAACGGGATCTCGCTTCTCATGCCGAGCGCCGCGGACTTCCGAGAAAGCCTCTGAAACGCCATCGCGGCCAAAGAAACGGCCGCGCCGATCCAGAACGACAGGAGAAGCGCCGATATGCCCTGCGAAAGGCCGAGAGCCCAGCCGATGGAGAGCGCGAGCTTGCCGTCGCCGAGGCCCATCCATCGTCCTTTGGAGATCTTCCAGAAGAACCAGAAGAAAAGGAAGAGCGCCAGTCCCGCTATCGCCCGATACGGATCGATATTTCCTGTCATAGCCCATTCCATGCCTATGAGGCCGAGAGATATGAATGCCGCAGCGTATGAAAAAAAATCAGGTATGATCTTGTGCCGCAGATCGTACGCGACGATGACGATATAAAAACAGAGGAGCGCGGCAACGAGGACGAATGAGGCGAACGATAGCGGGTTCGAGAACGCTTCGGGGACGCGGAGGGCCGCGGCGGCGAACGCCGCCGCGGCCGAAACCTCCACCAAAGGATATTGCCATGAAATCTTCGCTCCGCATCTCCGGCACGCGCCTCTCTGGATGATGAAACTCGCGACCGGTATCAATTCATACCAGCGCAACGGAGCGCCGCACGAAAAACAGGCAGACCTGCCTTTGGCTATGCTCATGCCGGTATTCCACCGCAGGATGACGACGTTCAAAAAACTGCCGGCGATCAGGCCGAAAACGATGATCGGTATAAAAAGCATCGGCGCGGGATAGGCGGCGAGAAAATCCATATGCGGCCCTTATTGCGGAGGCTGGGCTTTATAATTCGCGGTCGATCCGGACGCCGCGCTCGTACATGTCGTCGAATCGCTCGGGATGACGCCTTCGAGTTTGGCCCCGAAACAATATCTGCCGCTCGTCACCAGATATTCATATGCGGTGCCGGCCGGATCCACAGGCAGAGACGGGATATATTTCTGGGTCACGAGCGTGGTCAGATCCGCAGGATAGGCCCGATTGACGTCGTAATAGAGAGCGAGCCCGAGCTGGACCTCTTTCATGTCGCTTATGCGTTTCGTATCGCGCGCCTTGATGCGCGATGCGCTGATCGATGCGATAGCGACGCTCGTGAGCACGCCGACGATGGCGAGCACGATAAGCATCTCGACGAGCGTGAAGCCTTTTCTCTTCCGTATTTCAGTTGTCATGCGCATTATATGTCAGTCGATATTATTGGCAGACGCCGTTTACGGTATCGACAGTCCCCGCCTTGAACCATCCCTGGCTGTTGTCGACGCACCATGTGCCGCCGCCCTTCAAGGCCGATACTCCCACCGCCCATTTGCTCGCCGTCGAATCCGTCGCGCAGCTCATCGTCGCTCCCGGCGCGGCGTTCGCGAGAACGTTCGCCCTGATCTCCGAAAACCGCGTATCGGCAAAAACTCCGGACGCGCATGTCGCCACGCTCACGCCCAGATTCGAATTCGAATCGAGATAATTCTGAACCTGCGTCTGCATCTGCTTCAGAGCCGCCTTGACGGAGCTGTCCGCGCCCCTGGTTCGGGCGACGTTCAAAGACGCGAGAACGACCGACGAGAGTATGCCGATGATGGCGATGACGACGAGGAGTTCGATGAGAGTGAAGCCGTTGGTATGCGTTCTTTTCATGATCCGAGAGGGATCAGCTAGTTGCAGGCGGACGACGTGATGGCGGTCGAAGGCGTGCTAGCCGTGATCGTTTCCTGTTTGGACGCTCCGGTCGAGTCGACGCACCATGCGAGCGTGGTCGAAGTCTTGAGCTGGGCCGCTATCGCCCATGCGGTCGCAGGGTTCGCGTTCGTGCTGCAGATGAGAGCCGAAGGAGAGTTCGCTGTCGCGCCCGCGATCTGGTTCGCGATGGTCGCGTCTTTGAAGACGAGGGTCGACGCCGTACCGGCGGTACACTGGGCGTTCGACGTAGCTGCGGCGACGGCGCCGTAGTTTCCGTACGTATCGTAGAAGATCTCGGCCTGGGGACGGATAGCCGCGAGCTGGGACTTTATAGCTGCGTCCGAACCCTTGCCTCGCGCGGTATTGAGCGACGCGAGAACGACCGACGAGAGTATGCCGATGATGGCGATGACGACGAGGAGTTCGATGAGAGTGAAGCCTTTATTCCTGTTCATGTCTTGAAAATGATGCTGTTAATGCCGTCGGCTTTGTAATAAGCTCTTCTATTGTACAAAAAACCCTTATCTACAGCCACTCGAAAATGGGGATAACCCGCAAACGGCTCTGCTACGAGATATTCGAGGATATGTTGTATATAGGAATGAGCACGGACGCGAGAAGGAATCCCACGCCGAGGCCCAAAAGCACGATCATGGCCGGTTCGATGAGGTCAACGAGCGTATCCACGGCGTTCACCACCTCCCTGCTGTAGAACACGGAAAGGGTTTTAAGTATCTTGCCCAATTCGCCGGATTCCTCGCCCACCTTGATCATTTGGATCATGATGCCCGGAATGATCCTTTTGCCGGAGAGCGCGTCGGAGACGGCCTTTCCGCCTTTCACGTCTTCTGTCGCGTCGAGGAGCACGCGCTTGTAGACTTCGTTTCCGACGACGTCGGAAGTGAGCTCGAGGGCGCGCACCATCGGAATGCCCGAGACGAGCATGGTATTCATGTTGTCGGATATGCGCGAAAGATAGAGCTTCTGGTAGAGATGCTTCACGAACGGTGTCTTTATCCGGGCATCGTCGAGAGAATATTTGCCTGACGGCGTTTTCAGGAACCGGTACAGAAAGAATCCGCCGACGATCGCCGCGACGACGATGAATATGCCGTACGACACGAGGAATTGGGAGAAGCCGATGACGATTTTAGTATAGATCGGTATAGATTGGCCGGAGTCGGTGAGGATCGAGCTGATCTTCGGGATGACGACGGTGAGCATCAGTATCATGACGGTGAAGAACGTCATGATGACGAACGCCGGGTATATGAGGGCGTTCTTCGCCTTCGAATTCACTTCATAGCTCCGGTCGAGATGGTCGGCGAGGAAGACGAAGACCTCGTCGAGCTTGCCCGACTCTTCGCCCGAGCGGACCATGTTGACGTAGAAGTCGTTGAAGATCTTCGGATGCTTGCCGAGGGCTTTCGATATGGCGCTTCCGGCTTGGAGATCGTCGGCGACCTCGGTGAGAGCCCTGCCGAGGGTCTTGTTCTCGGCTTCGCCGGCGAGGAGCCGGAAGACGCGCAGGGCCGATACCTGGGCTTCGAAGAGCGTCGCGAGCTGGCGGGACAGGACGACGACGTCCTTGTTCGAGACGCGGGAGAAGAATTCGAGGTCGCGGCTGAAGAACGACTTCTTGTCGGCCGGATTCACCTCTTTTATGACGAGTCCGCGCCTCTGGAGAGACGAAATGGCCACGTCCATCGAGATAGCCTCGATCGAGCCTTTTGCCTCCGCCCCTGCCTGATCTATCGCGCTGTAGTTGAAAAGCATGTCTTTATATTATCGCACAGGTCACATCAGCCTTTCGAGGTTCCGGGGATTCGGCGAATACAGGTAGGCGTTCTCCGCCGTGATCTGGCCCTTCCGCACGAGCTCGGCGAGCGACCGGTTCATGTCTATCATCCCCTGGTCGAGGCCGGTCTCGATCACCGTATTGATCTCGTGCACGCGCTTTTCGCGGATGAGGTTCTGCACGGCAGGCGTCACAACGAGGAGCTCGTACGCCGGAACGAGGCCGCCCGATATGCTCGGGATGAGCCTCTGGGAGAATATGCCGGTCAACGTCGCCGCGAGCTGCATGCGGATCTGGTCCTGCTGCGCCGCCGGGAACGAATCGATGATGCGGTTGATGGTCTGCGCGGCGTTGTTCGTATGGAGAGTCGAAAACACCAGATGTCCGGTCTCTGCGGCGGTCACGGCCGTCGCCATGGTATCTATGCTGCGCATCTCGCCCACGAGGATGACGTCGACGTCTTCGCGGAACACGGATTGGAGGGCCGTCGAGAAATCAGCGGTATCGAGCCTGACCTCCCTCTGGTCGATGATCGATTTCTTCTGCTCGTATATGTATTCGATCGGGTCTTCGATGGTGATGATGTGCTCTGCCCTGCGGTCGTTGATGCATTCGACCATAGCGGCCAGGGTCGTGGTCTTGCCGTGGCCGACGGGACCGACGACGAGGAAGAATCCCTGCTGTCTTTCGCAGAACGTCTCGAGCACCGCCGGCAGGTTGAGCTCGGCGAACGATTTGATCTTCTTCGGTATGAGGCGGAACGCGAACGATATGGTCCCCTGCTGGAAAAATCCGTTGCCGCGGAAGCGGGCCCTTTCGCCGTAATCGTATGAAAAGTCGATCTCTCTCTGCTTCAGGAAAAGATCCTTGTCGGCGGCGTCGAGGATCACCGGCAGGAAGCCCGCCATGTCTTCCCTCGTGAGGACCTTGCGGTTCATGAGAGGTATGAGGAAGCCCGCGACGCGAAGCGTCGGATAGCGGCCCGCGGAGAGGTGAAGGTCCGATGCAGACTCTTTAATGACCGTCTCTATGAGATCTTCGAATTCTTTTTTATAGTCGAGAGCCATGGTTGATTGATCTTGATTATGATATCACGCCCTTTTCCCGGGATCAGAGCTTGTTCACTTCGCTCCACGGGATCTCCTTGCGGAACGCCTTCATCATGGCGTCTTCCTTCATGGTGAGCATGCCTTTGCCGCGGGCGAGCTTGTAAAGGGCGTCTTCGTTCGAGTTCCCGAGTATGGCGCGCTCGAGGTCGGGATCCTTTTCGATGACTTCGGCCACCGCCATGCGGCCGCGCGTGCCCTGCGGGCAAGTCGGCGAAGCCTTCGCTTCGAGCACGTTCTTCGGGAATTCGATGTCTTTTTTGAACTGCGCCGGCAGGTCGGCGAACTGTTTGTCGAGCATCATTTTTATCGCCCCTTCGACCGGCTCTTCGGAGCCGCCTTCGCATATGCGGGACACCAGGCGCTGTGCCATGGCGAGTATCAGGGTCGGCGCGATGAGGTATGGATCGACGCCCATGTCGACGAGGCGCGGGATGACGCCGATCGCGTTGTTCGTGTGGATGGTCGAAAGCACGAGATGGCCGGTCAGGGCCGCCTGGATGGCGAGCTGGGCCGTCTCTTTGTCGCGGATCTCGCCCACCATGATGATGTCAGGGTCCTGGCGCAATGTCGTGCGGAGGCCGGTCGCGAACGTATAGCCGATCTCGGGCCGGACCTGCGACTGCGATACGCCTTCCATATTGTATTCGACCGGGTCTTCGAGAGAGAGCACGTTCTTCGCCTCGTCGTTGAGCTCGTTCAGCATGGCGTAGAGAGTCGTGGATTTTCCGGAGCCCGTCGGGCCGGAGATCAGAATGAGCCCGTATGGCCGCTTCATGGCGCTTCTGATGGCGGTCAGATTGCGCTCCGAGAATCCGATGTCTTCGAGCGACTTGATGCCTTTCTCCTGGTCGAGGATTCGCATCACCACCTTTTCGCCGTAGTACGTCCCCC
>JAIFWQ010000023.1 GCA_019661795.1 Candidatus Parcubacteria bacterium
TTTCATAAAGCCGAACGCCGCGGCGAGAAAGAAGTCCCGCCTCTCGGCCATGATCAGAAAGATCAAATAAAAAGGACCGCCCCGATCGAAGGGGCGGTTTTTTGTGATTTGCCGGGCTTTATTGTAGTGTGTAGAGAACGCTCTTGTCGTTCAATGGATAGGACACATCCCTGCGAAGGATGAAATGCAGGTTCGATTCCTGCCAAGGGCACCATAAAGGACGCGTTTAGAATCCCATCTTCTCGAATATGGTCTGCATCAGGCCTTGTTCGAATGTCTCTTCTTTGAGGCGCGCCGCGAGGAACGTCCGGAGATCGTCCGGATTCGCGCCCATGACGGGTATGGATACGAGAGGAACGAGCGCTTTCTTCGATTTCAGCACGAGGCGCGTGCCGTGATGGTGCGCTTCGTCGACGCAGAACGCTTCGAGTGACGAGAACGGATAGAGCATTTTGCCGATCGTCACGCCTTTCTCGTTCATTTCGACCGATATCATGTTCGGCTTTCGCGACGCGAACAGGGCGAGCGTGAACGAGCCGATGGCGATGACGATGCCGAAGAGCACGTCGCCGAATATGACGGCCGTGACGACGAGCGCCGACGCGATGATGCCGACGGTCCAGTACCAGTCCGGAGATTTCTCTTTGTGGATGTATTCCGGCGTACGCCACTTGAATTCCTTCATAGGGGTAAGTATAGCACTCTGTCTTTGCCGTTTCCGGCCGTTTATTGTAAGTTGAAGGGACGGATGGGTGCCAGAGTGGTCTAATGGAACAGTCTTGAAAACTGTCGTCCCTTCACGGGGACCGTGAGTTCGAATCTCACCCCATCCGCACAATATATGAGACTCCTCGGCATCGATTACGGAAAGAAAAAAGTAGGCATCGCCATATCCGACGACAAGGGGATGATGGCTTTTCCGAAAGCCGTCCTTTCGAACGATAATTTCCTCATGAGGGAGCTCAAGGATCTCGTAAAAGGCCACGGCATCGAGATCGTCGTCATCGGCGAATCGAAAGATTATCAGATGAAGGACAATCCCATCATGCGGGACGCGCGGCGGTTCGCCGATGAGCTCGGCAGGGAGGCGGGCGTCGTAGTGGTATATGAGCCGGAGCTCCTGACGTCGCATCAGGCGGCGCATTTTCAGGGGAAAACCGATATGATAGACGCGGCGGCGGCATCCATCATACTCCAGAGCTATATAGACAGGATGAAAGGAATATAAAAAACATGATCTCATACGACGATTTCGCGAAGGTAGAGATAAAGGCGGGGAAGATACTTTCCGCCGAAAAGATCCCCGATACGGACAAGCTCCTGAAGCTATCCGTCGATTTCGGGCCGATCACGGAACCGGTCGCCACGATCCTCGTCGAAGGCGCCCCTGTAGCCGAAGTGAACATGACGGAGATGAAGCGCGACGTCCGCCAGATCGTTTCCGGCATATCGATGTATTTTCCCGATCCGCAGGCCCTGGTCGGCAGGAAATGCATGTTCGTGACCAATCTCGAGCCGCGGAAGATAAAAGGCTATGAATCGAACGGCATGCTTTTCGCCCTTTCGACCGCGGACGGGAAGTTCTCCCTTCTCGAGCCGAATGCGGACATGCCGGAAGGCACGAAAGCCAAATAACATGCTCGCGATCCTCGAACCCCAGCATATAATCCAGGCGCTCGGCCTTATCGGCGTCATCGGCATCATATTCGCCGAATCGGGCCTTTTCTTCGGATTCTTCCTGCCGGGCGATTCGCTCCTCTTCACCGCCGGGCTTTTCGCGTCGCAGGGATATATGAACGTCGCGTGGCTCGTCATCGGCTGCGCTCTCGCGGCTATCATCGGCGACAATGTCGGCTATGCGTTCGGCAAAAGGATGGGGCCGGCGCTCTTTTCCCGCGAAGATTCTTTCTTTTTCCATAAAAAGCACATAAAAAGGGCGAGCGATTTCTATGAAAAATACGGAGCGAAGACGATCGTGCTCGCGCGCTTCGTGCCGATCGTGCGCACGTTCGCGCCCATCGTCGCAGGCGTCGGCAGCATGAGATACAGGACGTTTTTCTTTTTCAATATATTCGGCGGCCTTTTATGGACGCTCCTTCTGACGTCCCTCGGCTATTTCCTCGGCAAGGCGTTTCCCGGCATCGAAGACTATCTTCACGTCGTCATCATCGCGATCATCGTCGTATCCCTGATCCCGATCGCAGTCGAATGGATCAAGGCGAAGAGGGCGCCTCGGGATCCCGGCGCTCCGGCGGCATAGGCCGCGCGATCTTTTCGAGTGCTCCCGCGTGGAATCGAACCACGATCTCAAGCTCCGGAGGCCTGTGTCCTATCCGTTGGACTACGGGAGCGGCTCCTGCTATTCTCACCTTAAACCCCTCGTAGTTCAATGGATCAGAACACCGGACTTCTAAGCCGGTTATGTTGGTTCGATTCCAGCCGGGGGGACGAGCAAGCGAAAAGCCGGAATGAGATTCATTCTCATTCCGGCTTTTCCGAGTGAGGACGCCCTATTATGCCGCATACAGGGCAGGTAACTTGACAATATAGGTTATATATGATATCATGGTGCACAGAGTATTCTTTTGACTTGGCTTAGAGCCTTTAAACACTGAAGGTTGCAAGCCACGTCAAAATCAATAATCAGATCTTTCTAAAGATGAAAAATATCGTAACGTCAGTATTGAATGTGCTTCGCCGGCGCCAAATGGCGAAACGCATTCCAGTCGAGGTCTATCGGCTGCTCGCTACCCTGCGATCGAAATATGAAGGTCTCGTCCTTGATAAGAGTGAGACAGTCACCCCGAACGAGAAACTCGACCTTCTGATCGACCAAATTAACAACGATTTGGATCTACGTAGACTGGGAAAAATACGCTACATCGGAAGCATCGAGGATTTCGAGCCTAGCGAGAAGTGTGGTGCGGGCGGATATGGCACGAATCTGTGTCTGGGTCCAAGAGGGCTCACGATCTACACATGGAACGACAACAGGGGAAGCTATGTTGAAGTCCCCGCGACATCAGCCAGCTTAATTGCTCTGAAGAAGCGGTTCACGGCGGAAATGCTCAAGGAAGCCATCCTCGACTACGTTGCCAAGGAAAACTACATCAAGAGAGCGCTTGACTTCCGAATGTTCTAAACTGCTTTACGCTCTTCAAGGACCTGAGTTCAACTCAGGTCCTTTTTTTCTTTCCTTCCAAATTTGGTGCGCCCTGAGGGACTTGAACCCCCGACCTTCTCAGTGTAAATGAGCTGCTCTACCAACTGAGCTAAGGGCGCATGCACGACAACGATAGCCGATTTCCGCTTAAAATTCAAATCGCCGCGCTTGACCTTCATCCGCCTTTCGCTAAAATATGCTCGTGGCAACGCTGGGGTCCCGAAGCCGCCTTTACAGAAGGCGGCTTTTCGTTTTGAAAAATATCTTTCATATCTTCTTCACCGGAAATTTATCTCGGTAGTTTATGCTGTCCTCGGTGCGGATTGGCAGGCCCGCACCCCGGGCCTGTTGATGGTTCAGGGCTTCAGCGTTGCCACCTGATGCCGCGGGTTCGATTCCCGTCAGGTCCATGGAGCGAAAAGCTGGGAGGAATCCCGGCTTTTCGCGTTGATGCGCCTTGAATATGGCGATTTCTTGCTCATTTTTAGGCCCTGTGTTAGATTAACGCTCACGTTATAGACCATTTATGGAAAGCAAAGTAATCATCTCTCCGATCGACATGCAGGCCCGCGCGAAGCTCGGACTCCGTTCCGGCGACACCGTCCGCGTCTGGCAGAAGATCAAAGAAGGCGACAAGACCCGCCTCCAGGCGTTCGAAGGCCTCATCCTTTCGAGGAAGCACGGCGACGAGCCGGGAGCGACCTTCACCGTCCGAAAGGTAGTCGACGGCGTCGGCGTGGAAAGGATATTCCCGCTCTATTCTCCGATGATCGACGAAGTCGAAGTCGTCCGAAAATCCAAAGTCCGCCGCTCGAAGCTCTACTTCGTTCGCGAAAAGGCGGCCAAGGAGATCCGCCGCCAGATGCGAACCATCCGCGCAGAAAAGCCGGAAAGGACCGACGTCGTCAAAGCGCCTGTCGTCGAAGCGAAGGCAGAGCCAGCCGCGAAATAATCGAACGGACCCTCTAAATAAAATAAAAAAGCGCCGGCAGAACCGGTGCTTTTTTCATTGTGCGCAGGAGAGGACTTGAACCTCCACGCCTTACGGCATACGCACCTCAAGCGTACGTGTATACCAATTCCACCACCTGCGCGCTGTATGTTTACCGCGAGGCAATCATAGCCGAAGCCCGGCCATTTTTCAACTCTTTTCGATTTTAGGCATATAATTGAGACCCATGACAGACCAACGTCCCGAACATATTCATATGCCGCAGGTGCCGGAGAAAGACATCCGCGCGGTCTTCGTCATATCTCTCGTCCTCAAGGCGATCGGGGCCGCCGCGCAGATCGTCCTCGGCTTCGCGCTCCTCTTCACGTCGGGCGTTACCCAGACGATCATCTCCCTGGCCCAGAACGAGCTGATCGAGGATCCGAACGATTTCTTCGCCACGCATGTGGCCGGCCTCGCGTCGCATGCGCTCCCTGGCGCGCAGCTTTTCGGGTCGATCTATCTCCTGTCGCACGGCGTCATCAAAATGCTCCTCGTCTGGGGGCTCATCAAGAACAAGCTGTGGGCATATCCGGCTTCGATGGCGGTGTTCACGCTCTTCATCGTCTACCAGAGCGTCCGATTCGCGAGCACGCATTCCGTTTTTCTGATCCTTCTCACCATATTCGATATCTTCGTCATCTGGCTGATCTGGCACGAGTATCGGTATCTTTCGAAGAAGCGGCACATCCGTTAAGCTCGATTTTAAGGCCCGAATCTGATATAACAACTCCGCCGGTCGTCATGGTGCCTATAGTGTAATGGTCAGCACAAGGGTCTGTGGATCCCTTAGCTCGGGTTCGAATCCCGATAGGCACCCCTGGTATATTTTATCTATGAATTGGTTTCTAATCGCACTCATCGGCCCCGCTCTCTGGGCGCTCGTAAATCATATTGATAAGTACATCATCAGTAAGTATTTCACTGGCCGCGGCGTAGGCTCGCTCGTTCTTTTTACGAGCTTGAGCGGCTTACTTATCTCGCTCGTCATTTTGATACTCGATTTCAGTCAGGTATTTATTAGTCCGCTCGGAGCGCTCGTTATTGCGATAAATGGAGGCATTCTTGTCGCGGCTTTCATACCGTATCTTTATGCGCTCGAGAACGAGGAAGCCTCGTGGGCATCCTCCCTTTACCAACTAATTCCTGTTTTCGGATACGTCCTTGGCTTCGTCTTTCTTCGTGAGCGATTAACCACTCCTCAGCTTTTTGCATCTTTATTGGTGATCATCGGTGCAGTTGCTATCTCATTGGATCTCTCTCAGAAAATCAAGTTAAAGGCAAAACCTTTTTGGCTCATGATTCTGTCTTCATTCATGATCGCTTTGAATGCCCTTATCTTCAAGGTTGTGGCTTTGGATCAAAACTTTTGGGGCACTGCTTTTTGGGAATATATAGGTGGAGGAGTCTTCGGCCTGCTCCTCTTCACGTTGATTCCTCTATATAGAGAGCAATTCATAGCGACTGTACAAAGGGGCAGGAAGGCTGTCCTGACAGTAAACCTTGTCTCTGAGCTTTTGAATATCGGAGCCAAGCTCGCAGCCAACTTCGCAAGCCTCCTTGCGCCCCTCGCGCTCGTGTGGGTGGTCAACGGCTTTCAACCATTTATCGTTTTCATCTACGGCGTTATCCTAACTCTTTTCATGCCTCGGTTCGGAAAGGAGGACATAAGCAAGAGAGTGGTCATTCAAAAGCTATCAGCAATGGCCGTGATGCTTGTCGGCATATGCTTTCTCTTTAAATAACGTTCACGCAGACAGGGTATAGAGCGAGAGTGTCGATTGTGGCATCGTTTGTAAGCTCAAAATTGTTCTAATATCATCTACGACGGCATCCCTTCGTCCC
>JAIFWQ010000024.1 GCA_019661795.1 Candidatus Parcubacteria bacterium
GGGGACACGCGGATCATATCGTTCGTACCAGCCGTGCCTGGCGTGCCGGTGCCTGCCGTATCCGTCTTGCGATACGGAATATCGAATGCGAAGACCGCATAGACGACGAGGATCGCGAGAACTGCCAAGCCGATTATCTTTATACGATGAGACATATGAATGTGATGGCGAATATGAGCGACAGGACGATGTTGACGCCGACGCCGACGACGCTCCCGACGAGAGCGCCTCCCGCGGCCTTCAAAGCCTTGCCGTGATGCTTCTTATAATAGATCTCCGCCAGTAATACGCCGGCGAAGAGCCCGATGAAGCTGCCGAGCGCCGGCAGGGTGAAAAGGCCCACGAAAGCGCCCAGTATTCCCCACAGGAGCGATTTGGTATGAGCGCCGCCGTATTTGGCCCCGAGCAGTCCGGACGTGTGGTCGGTAACGATCGAAACGACCGTGATGGCGAGGAGCGCGAGCAATCCTTTGACGGTGAGCGCCGCAAAGCCGTCGTATACGGCGAACGCCAAAGCGACGACGAACATATATGAGAGCGCCGGCAGCATCGGCACGAACGCCATGAATATGCCCGGAATGACGAGGGCGATCGCGATGATGGAAGCTATCGAATGGATCATAGATGAATGCCTACGAGGCGCTGATAGGCGCGACCTCTTCCCTTTTCATGGAAAGCAGAAGCGTCGCCGCGATGAGGATGAAAGCCGAGAACGCCATCATCGGGATGGTGATGTAGCCGAATTCGAGGACGAATTTCTGCGCGCACGACGCGGAATAGCCGACGGCGCTGCATGGCAGAGGCGTCAGGCCGAGCTGGCCGGTGTAATGGAAGAGCGCGATCGCCGCGCCGATCGCCGACATGACGAAACCATATATCTTCATGCCGTGATCTTTCTTGAAAAGCGCCATGCCCATGAGAAGGACCTGCGGATACATGAATATGCGCTGGAACCAGCAGAGCTTGCAGGGCTCATAGCCGAGCACATCGGAATAGATCAGGCTGCCGGCCGTGGCGAGAAGCGATACGACGAAGGCGATGAGAAGGCCTTTGTCCCTGAAGAACGCGGCGATCGGCGTCTGGCGGAGCTTCGGCGAAATATATGCCGCGACAAGCCCGATGGCGAGGATCTCGGCGACGACGGAAAGGGTGCTCCAAAGCAGGTTCATGGATGTAGCGAGCGTCATGCGTTTTTATTTATTTTTTACAAGAGGACAGCCGGTGAATGTAGAGAGTTCAGCGAGAGCGAACGTTCCGGTCTTCCGGCCGGCGGTCTTGAATTCCCATGTCGGGTAGCTCTCTACATTTTTTTGCTTGCAGATCTCCGTCTGGCCCTGGCCGTCAGGCGTGGAGCATTCGACGTATGGAAGCTTCGCCGCCGATTTGCCGAAGAGCGCTTTCTGCTCTTGGCAGTGAGGACACCAGAATGCGCCGTAGAACGTCGCTCCGCTGTCTTTGATGCACGTCGCGAACTGGTCGTATTGTCCGGGTTTTGATGCGTACCAGATCATTCCGCCGACGATGGCCGCAAGAACGGCGAAGAACACTATCCACGATGCGTATGATTTCATTTGTATATTCGATTAAAGGCTCGCCTCAAAGTATAGCAGGCGCGCACGAAGAGGCTATCTTCCGATCATCTCTGCGATTCCGCGATTATTTCGCGGCCGGTCCTTTTTCCGGCTGGCCGATCTTGGCGGCCCTGCCATAGAGGGCGATGAGGATCGCGAGGCATATCACGACGACCGCGATGACGTTCGCCATGTCGAGGCCGAGAACCCACGGCAAGGTAAGGCCGGTCTTGTCCGCGAGCCAGCCCGGATTGAGCATAAAGGACAGAGTATTAAGGACATTAAGGACAGACGCCACCGTAAGGACGGCGATTCCTCTCATAAAGGACACACGTGCCCCGTAGGATTCTATGTCCTTTTGGAATGTCCCTTGGAGGGTAAAGCCTATGCCCAGAAGCAGAAGCAGAAGTATGAGCAGCTGATATATAGGTATGCCCTTTAGAGCGTCCAAAACCCTTTGAGACAGGCCGCCGAATACGCCGGCTATATTAGAAGACGTGCTCGTAGCCTGTCCTATAAGGCCCTGGAACTGGCCTGAATTATCAGGTGTAGGATTATTAAGGACATTGTTATCGAGAATGTCCTTTATGCTCTCGTTGCCCGCATAGTCAGGATGATCGGCGCAATAGACGCGATTGATCTTCAAGGACGTCGTTATATAAACGACGCCGGTAGGCTCCGTAACGCCCCATGGGGCGAGGATCTCATTTGAATATTTGACCTGGAAGGCCTTTACCGCCGCTTCCGTAGCCGCGTCGAATTCGCCGTTCACGGCCAAGTTGGCGCCTTCATAGGTATTAAGGAAATACTGGAGCTTGCGGACTTCGTTCGGATTGTTGTTTCCGCCGGCCTTAAGGAAGGTCGTTATGAAATTGACGCTCGGGCAGACGAGTTCCGGACCGGTCGGGCCTGATGCGCCCGAACCGCTGCCAGTACCGGAAGTAGAATCGATGAGTATCCATACATCGCCGGGGATGTTTGATCCTCCCGAGCTCGCCGCGGCGAGGGGACAGTTAAAGCCGAAGCATGGGCCAGTGTAAGTTCCGCCGCTTCCCCCGCCCGACGTGCCGCCGGATCCACCGGACGATCCGCCCGATGAACCGCCGCCCCCGCCTCCACCTCCGCCGCCCGGAGCCGTGTCATTGTCGAAGTTCGTGAGGTTGACGGACTTCGCAGCGATATTATTGAAATTGATGTCGACGCTCGACGATGGACCGATCGTGACCACATAGGCGACGTTGCCGTCCACGACCGCATCGTCGATGCCCGTCACGGTCACCGTCTGCGGCACGTTCCAGTTCGCAGGCTGGAATGTGAGAAGCGTCGTCGACGTCGTTCCTTCCGTGAAATCAGAGCTCGTGACCGACATGGTGACATCGGCGAGAGGCGCCGACGCCATGACGACGGTGAATGCCGCGCTCGATCCGGTTTCGCTCGTCGAAAGTCCCGGAGCAGCCGTTACGGTGAAGTCGCCCGTCGGTCCGCCGCCGCCACCTGCAGGATTGACCGTGAGGATGACGGACTGCGTCGAAGTGCTGACGCTATTTCCGCAGTCGAGGGTGAACGTGAAAGGCGTGCTCGTCGCCACCGTGAAAGGTCCGACAGACTGGCTGCCCGACAGAGCCACATTGCCGCTCCAAGAGCCCGAAGCGACGCACAGGTTCGCGTTCGCCGACGCCCACGATATGGTCGAACTCTGGCCGCTCGTTATGGTCGTCGGATTCAGGCTGAAAGACGATATCGTTCCGCCCGGCGGCGCGACGTCGTTGTCGTTGTTGACGAGAGAGACCGTCTGGGCAGGAAGATTATTGAAAGAAGCGTCCGAGCTCGACGATGGGCCGACGGATACGCTGTATGCGACGTTGCCGTCGACGATCGCATCGTCGACGCCCGTCACGGTGACGGTCTGGGCCGCGTTCCAGTTCGCGGCAGTGAACGTGAGGCTCGAAGCCGACACCGTGCCTTCGGTCGTATCGAGGCTCGCGACAGATATCGTGACATCGGAAGCAGGCGCCGCATCGAGGACGACCGTGAACGATGCCGTGCCGCCCGCCTCCGTCGTTACGAGACCCGAGGTCGGCGATACGGTGAAGCCCGGCGTCGGATTCGGCTGGCTGATGATGATCGTGTGGCCGGCAGGGCCCGACTGCGCGCCGGACACATCTTCGGCGTATACCTGGAACGTCTGGCTTCCGGTCGTCGCCCATGAATGAGAGAGCGATGCCGATGCGCCGGACGCTACAAAGCCCGTGTATTCGTCTACGCTGCCGTTATTGTCCCAATCGAATCCGTATCGGACGTTGTCGCCGTCAGGATCCGTAGCAGATGCGGAGAAAGAATACGAAGTATTGATGAAACCAGCGACCGGTCCCGTGACGACAGGAACGTTCGGAGCCGTATTCGATCCGCCGCTCTGGCTCACATTGATCGTCGCCCACATGCTCTGCGGAACGTACGTGTAGCTCTGGCCGTTGTCGTTCGAAACGTATGCGCGGAGATAATATGTTCCGACGGACGAGAACGGAACGTTTATGGAAAGATTATCGGTTCCATCGGTGACAGGAGAGCTTCCGCCGACGTTGACCCATCCGCCCTGGCTCGAAGTATCCGGGCACGATGCGCCGTTCTGGCAGACTTCCATGCCGTGATGGGTAAGGCCCTGACCCGTCGCGACCGATGTCGCAGGGACCGACTGCCCGACGGTTATATTCGCCGGATTCGGATTGATAGATATCGTTACGGAAAGAGGAGCATTCGGATCAGGAGCGCAGGTGACCGTTTTTGGGCTGCCGGAAAGGAGAGCGTTATTGCTATTCTGGTTTCCCGGATTCGCATTGATGCCGTAGGCGTAGATCGTGTGGGCCGCATTGTCCTTGAGAGACGCAGGAGTAGCGAAACTGAAACCGTGATCCCCCGCTATTCCCGTCTGATTCACATCGGAACGCGGAATATTGGCGGTCACCGCGCCTATGAACGTGCCCGATCCCGCAGGACCGTCTGCATAGAAATGGACCGCTGTAGCAGCCGACTGATCGTCGGGATCATAGCTCCAACCGGTCGAGGCTGAACAATCAGCTCCGTCGAAATTGCCTCCTGGAGGCTGGTCGATCGGGCCTGCCGCCATGACTTCGATCGTTATCTGGCCGTTCGCGCCGTAACCGCCCGTTCCCGTATCGGATCCGCCTCCGCCGCCGCCGGGGAATCCTCCGTCCTGCGCCCACGTATCGCTCGACACGCAGCAGCCCTGGCCGTCTCGGCCGAGACGTCCGCGCGAACCGCCGTTTCCGCCGTTCGGAGATGAACCGCCGTCGCTCGCATACGGATTACCGCCGACCGAAGTAAATGGGCCGCCGGTGACTCCGTCAAAGAAGATATCTCCCGCATACGCGCTGCCGCCATGGCCGCCCGCACCCTGGGTCGTCGATCCGGCATCGCCGCCGCCGGGACCGATGCCGGCCTGGCCGTCGCTTCCTGAACCTGCCGTCTGTCCGACGCCGCTCACGCCTCCGCCGCCGCCGCCTGCGCCGACGAGAGGCGTGCCGTTATCCGTGAATTCGCTGTTCTCGCCGCCGTTCGCGATCGATCCCGTCACATAGCCGGATCCGCCGAGGCCGACTTTGACCTGGTATTGCGCGCCCGGAGTGACGGATATCGTCTTTTCGGCATATGCGCCGCCGCCGCCGCCGAAGCCGGATATGTTGTGATTGCTTACTTTTGCGCCGTTTCCGCCGCCGCCGCCTGAACCCCATACTTTAACCTTTATGGATGTGACGTTATCCGGAACCGTCCATGTAGCGGTCCCAGGGGTCGAATAGGTGAAAATCTGGCCCAAAGTGGCCGTATCAGCGTATGCCGTAAGTGGAGCGAACGGCTGGAGGATGAACGCAGAAATGAGCGCCAAAATAAGCGCTTTTCTGTGGAATAATCCGCGTTTCAGGCCTGTAAGAATCATTTCGATCAGGTAGCTTATGTAATCCACCTTAAATAAATACGCCTTGAAGTCAAAGAAAAGCTCACGTTTCGGACATGATTCCATCGAAAAATTTTCATAAAGGACACGTAAAGGACATTATTTTGCGCGATGTGCTGAATGTCCTTTATAGATATTCTTGCCCCTCTTGACAAAACAGAAATATAAAGGACAAAAGCGAAAGCTGTCTTTTCCTGCCTTATTTCTGTCCGTTTGCCGCTTTCTTACTTACAATATATAAATGGTATTATGTCAATAGTCTCTTGTTATTCGGCGACATTCATGGCCGGTTATTTTGTCCCCAATTGACCGAATGCCCGTTTAAAGCAAAAATTATGTCTTCCGGAATTGTTCTTTGCATTCATTCACCTTCAACCGTCAGCTCCCTGTCGAATATGATCCATAATCTGCCCGTGGCCAAAGCCGTGGTGAGAGACGTTCTTCGTGATCGCCATCGCTGGAAACAATCTTTCCTATATCAAGAAAGATCCCGAAGACCATAAAGAGAGAGATCTCATTATCGAGAATGTTTTTATCGAAGACGCCGTCGAGCCTTCAACGAAAACGAACGAAGATCGCGCTGCCGCGTGAAGCCTTTCGAAAAGCCTGATAGAACATC
>JAIFWQ010000025.1 GCA_019661795.1 Candidatus Parcubacteria bacterium
TGCCGGAGTCATAGCGGGCGGAATCCTCGGAACCATAGTCGGCGCTCCTAAAGGCTCATTCAAGGGAGTTGGAAAAGACATCGGTTCGGCATTCATTAAAGACGAGGGCAAGTTCAAAGCAGGAGAGGAGATAGGAAAAGACGCCGAGAAAGAATATAAAAAGGCTGCCGGCGATGCCGTAAGAGAAGCGAAAGAGAAGTTTGCTGACACCGATCCGCAACTGAAGAAGCTCGGAGAAGAACAAGAGCAATTAAATAAAGACATACGGGAGAATGAAGGCAAAATCCCAGAGATCGTCAAACAGATGGCTCAAAGGAAAAAAGATTTGATCGAGGAGGAAAAGAGGCTTTCTGAAACACTGAAGAATTTCGCAGCCAATAATGCCGGAGTCATCAACAGGAATGACTATGATACAAAGCTAAAGAACGTCCAGAGCGCTCTCGTGTCAGTAAAAGATGAGATAGCTAATACCGATAAAGCTATCGAAGACGGGCCTGATGCGATGAAAGATGCGGAAAAAGCGAGAAAGACGAGCATCGAGAATAAGATCAAGGCGAGAAAAGATGAGGTAGCGAAGAGCGTGCTTTCTAAAGCAAAAGACAAGGGCGTCAAAGTAGAGGCTTCGGACGAAAATTGGGAAGGAATGATGAGGATCATAAAGCAGAGCGATAAGATAACCGGAGAGGAAACAGCCGCAAAATTGAACAAACTCGTCGAGGACGCTGATAAGCCGAAGGAGGCTCCGGAACCTAAGCCTGAGGGCGGTGAAAAGAAATAAACCATGAGAATCTCACAAGAAATCCTCCAAAATAAGCTCGCTTCTATTCCTGAAGAGATAAGGCAACAGGCCATCTCTGATGCAGTGGCGACGACCCTCTCTCAAATAGCTAAAGATCATAACCTTCACATCGATCAAGCGGGAGTGCTCGATGAAGAGACCTTGTATGTGATGCTCGGGCTTGAAAAAGCCGACGGCTTCACGGGAAAACTACGAGAGAGGCTCGGTATATCGCAGGAAATCGCGGTCGAAATCGTAAAAGACGTGAATGAAAAGGTGTTCCTCTCCATCCGCGAATCTCTCATGAAGATGCATGAGTCGGAGGAAGAGCAAACTGGAACCGAAGCGACCGCTGAAACAGAGAATCTCGGCACGAGGGAATCGATACTCGCGGAAATAGAGGATCATGCGGCGAACCTTCCGCCTCTCCCCGCATCCGGCCGCATCGCGCCGAAGCCGGCCATCGCATCGACCGCCGCCCCGGCGATTCAAGCGTCACAAGCGCCGCAACAGCCCCGACCGGAAACCCCTAAGCCAGTCGCAGAACCTCCAAAGCCAAGAGGCTACGCCATGGACCCCTATCGGGAGCCGATCGGATAGAACCGCGCCATCGCGCGCCCAGAATGCGCTATAATATGCGCGTACGAACATGCGCTTTCAAGTCCCTCAATTCATCGAAGTCGAAGACAAGATCTTCGGACCGCTCACCATCAAGCAATTCATCTACCTCCTCGGCGGAGCGGGGCTGTCTTTCCTCATCTATAGCCTCATCGGCAACATATTCATAAGCGCGATCCTCATCGTGCCCGTCATGGGCTTCGCTCTCGCCCTGGCGTTCTATAAAATAAACAGCAAGCCGTTCATAAACGTCGTCGAAGCGGCGTTCGGCTATTATTTCGGCGGCAAGCTCTATATCTGGAAGAAGACCGACAAGCCGATCGTCTCGAAAGGCCAGTCTGCGCCGGCCGCGTCCGAATTCTATGTGCCGAAACTCTCCGATTCCAAGCTGAAGGACCTCACCTGGTCGCTCGACATCAAACAGAGCGCCAATCCCGCCCAAAACCAGAAAGGAAGGAGCAATTTCTAGTGATATACTTATCGAATGGCCGTAAACGCTAAGACAACCCAGGACTTCGTTCCGATCAAAGAGATCCGCCAGGGGGTCATCGTGCTCAAAGACGATTCGTACCGGGCCGTGGTCATGGCGTCGTCCTTGAATTTCGCCCTGAAGTCCGCCGACGAACAGCAGTCGATCATCATGCAGTTCCAGAACTTCCTCAATTCGCTCGACTTCTCCATCCAGATATTCATCCAGTCGAGGAAGCTCGATATCAGGCCGTACATAGCCCTTTTGGAGAATAGGCTCAAAGAACAGGTAAGCGACCTCCTCAAGATCCAGACCCGCGAATACATCGGATTCATCAGGAACTTCACCGAGAATTCGAACATCATGACTAAGACGTTCTTCGTCGTCGTGCCGTATACGCCGGCGGCGCTCACCGCAGGCGGCGTGTCCGATCTCCTCGGTAAGAAAAAGACGGCGCAGGAGAGCGCGGAGAAGAAGATCGAGTCGTTCGAAGAGCACCGGAGCCAGCTCGAACAGAGGGTGGGAGTGGTGACGCAGGGCATGGTGCGCTGCGGCATCCGCACCGTCGAACTCGGCACCGAAGAGATCGTCGAGCTCTTCTACAAGATCTTCAATCCCGGGGACACCGAGAAGCCGATACCTCTTTCATAATCATATGGGAATATTCGATTTTCTAAAGAAGAAAGACAAGGTCCAGATCGCGCCGATCCTGCCTGCAGAGATCTACGAGGCGGGCGTGCTCGAATTGAAGGACGTCATCGCGCCGTCGGCGTTGAAAGTGTCCCCGCGCGAGCTGAACCTCGGCGACAAGATCGTCCGAAGCTTCTTCGTCATATCGTATCCGCGCTTCCTTTCGGAGAGCTGGTTCGCTCCGATCATCAACCTCGACAAGGTATTCAACATATCGATCTTCATCCACCCGGTCGAGACGGCGAAAGTGCTCCGCCAGTTCCAGAAGAAGGTCGCCGAAGTGCAGAGCCAGATATCCATACGAGAACAAAAGGGCCTCGTCCGCGATCCGATGCTCGACACGGCGTATCAGGACCTCGAGTCCCTGCGCGACCAGCTCCAGCAGGCCCAGGAAAAGCTCTTCGACGTAGGCGTCTACATATCGATCTACGGCGATTCCGAGCAGGAGCTCGATAAAACCGAATCCGAGATCAAGTCCATTCTCGAATCGAAGCTCGTCTATGTGAAGCCGGCCCTTTTCCAGCAGGAGCAGGGATACAGGAGCAACTTGCCGACGGCTTCCGACGAGCTTTTGGTCCATTCAAAGCTCAATTCATCGCCTCTTTCTTCGCTTTTCCCGTTCATATCGTTCGACCTCACCTCCGACAAAGGCATCCTATACGGCATAAACCGTCACAATTCGTCTCTCGTGCTCTTCGACCGATTCTCTCTCGAGAACTACAATTCGATCACTTTCGCGAAATCCGGCGCCGGAAAATCCTATGCGACCAAGCTCGAGATCCTGCGCACGCTCATGTTCGACACGGACGTCATCGTCATCGACCCTGAAAGGGAATACGAATATCTGGCCGAGGCGACGGGCGGAAAATATTTCAATATCTCCCTCAATTCCGAGCATCACATCAATCCGTTCGACCTGCCCGTGCCGCGCGAAGACGAATCGGGCGCGGACGTCCTGCGATCGAACATCATCAATCTCGTCGGCCTCTTCAGGATCATGATGGGCGGGCTCACGCCGGAAGAGGACGCGATCATAGACAAGGCGATCACCGAAACGTACGCCCTGAAAGACATCACTCCTGATACGGATTTCAGCCACACCGAGCCGCCGCTCCTTTCCGATTTCGAGCTCGTGCTCGCGGGCATGGAGGGAGGCGAATCTCTCGTCCAGCGCCTGACGAAATACACCAAAGGCACGTGGTCTGGCTTCATAAACAAGCCGACGAACGTGGACATCGGCGCCAAATTCATCGTGTTCTCGCTGCGCGACATGGAAGAAGAGCTCAAGCCGGTCGCCATGTACATCGTCACCCATTACATCTGGAACGCGATCAGAAAGAATCTGAAAAAGCGCCTCCTCGTCATCGACGAGGCGTGGTGGATGATGAAATCGGAGGACACCGCGTCGTTCCTCCTCGGCCTCGCGAAAAGGGGACGAAAATATTATCTCGGCGTGGCGACCATCACCCAGGACGTGGATGACTTCCTGAAATCCCCGTACGGCCTGCCGATCATCACCAACTCATCGATACAGGTTCTCCTGAAACAATCTCCGTCGTCGATCGACCGCCTCCAGCAGGTGTTCAATCTCACCGACGAGGAAAAATACCTTCTTCTCGAATCTGACGTGGGCGAAGGCATATTCTTCGTCGGCCTCAAGCACGTGGCCATAAAGATCATCGCATCGTACACCGAAGACCAGATCATCACATCGGATCCGTCGCAGATACTGGCGATAAAGGAAGCGAAAAAGAGCCTCCAGTAGAGACCGCCCTCCACAGGGCGGTTTTCTCATTGTGATACAATATTTGCATGTCGCGTTCGCTTAAAAGCACCTTTTTTCTCCTCATTCTCTCACTTTCCGTCTTTCATATCGCCCATGCCCAAGGCATACCGGGCGTAGGATCGCCGCTCGCGCTTTTGCTCAATCCTTTGAACCCTCAACCGGGCGAAACGGTGTCCATGAGCCTGCAAAGCTTCAGCATCAGCCTCGATCAGGCATATATAACGTGGATCGTCGACGGCAAAGTCGTCGCGAAAGGCACCGGAACCAAGACCGCGAGCGCCGTCGCGGGCGGCCTCGGTTCGATCAAGCGCGTCGAAGCCCGCGTTTCGTCCCCCGGAAACGGCGATTTCTCCGAGACCGCGTCCATCCGGCCGGCCCGGCTGTCTCTTTTATGGCAGGCGGCGACGTATGCGCCTCCGTTCTATAAAGGCAAAGCTCTCGAATCGTTCGGCGCCGCGTACAAGATCGTCGCCATGCCGGAGATCTACGGAACGAGCGGCCGAAAGATCGATCCGCACGCTCTCGTCTATACATGGAAGAAGAATGACGCCGTCCAGGCGGACGCTTCAGGGTACGGAAAAAGCTCGTTCATATCTTCCCAGAGCGGATTCGTCCGCCAAGGGGAAGATATCTCTGTCGATGTGACGTCGCCAGCGGACGATTTCACCGTATCGGCGCATATCGCCATGACGCCGATCGTTCCGGAGATCCATATATATGAGAAGAGTCCGCTCTACGGCACGATCTATGGGAACGAGATCTCCGATCGATTCGATTTAAGGAACGAAGAGATAACCCTTTCAGCCGAACCTTATTTCTTTTCGGCGAACGGAAAATTAAGCTCCGTCCTTGGATATATGTGGACGGTCAACGGCCTCTCGGTCGCCGATCCGGGAAGCAAGGATTCTTTGACCCTCCGCAAAACGGCAGGGAGCAGGGGATCTTCGGACGTGGAGCTTTCGATCAGCAATTCAGCAAGGCTCCTTCAGGGCGCGAATAAGGAGATCATCATCCGATATGAATAAAATATTTAAAATATCTCTCGTCGCCCTTCCTGTCGCGCTCCTTTTCATCATGGCTGCGGCGAACGTCCATGCGCTCGAAGTCGATACCAGTTACGTGCCCCTGACCACGCTTCCCGGCGTACTCTCCAAAGGCGTTCCGACCAATCCTGTGGCCGTACTCAAGGGCATATACGGCCTTGCTATCGGCATCGGCAGCATCATCGCCGTTATTATGATCATACTCGCCGGATTCAAATA
>JAIFWQ010000026.1 GCA_019661795.1 Candidatus Parcubacteria bacterium
TTTCAGCGAAGGCGCGCAAGGTGAAGCCGTCATACGGGCCGGTGAGCGATATCGCCCACATCGGCGTGTCGTCGAGCGATATCTCGCGGACGACCGGATCTTTGGCTTCGGTCGATATGTCGGGCTTGGCCTCGGTCACTTTGTCGCGCAGGCGGCGGATGGCGTCTTCGAGGTTCTCATTCGCGTTGAACTCGACCTGTATGGACGAGAGCGAATTGTACGAATTCGACGTGATCTTTTTCACGCCTTTCAGGCCTGAAAGCTTGGTCTCGATCTTTTTGGTGACGAATTCCTCGACGTCGGACGGCGATGCGCCGGGATACGCGGTCGCGACGATGCCGATCGGGATCTTGACCTCCGGATTCGATTCGCGCGGCAGGCTCGCGAACGAATACAGGCCCCACGCGGTGATGACGAGGATGAGAAGGACGACGACGCGGAAATTGGTTACGAAAAAGTTGAGCCACGTCTTCCGGAGCTCGGGCCTGAAAGACAGCCGCTCGAGATATCTGCTGTCGGAGGAATGCTGATTATTCTCTTTGTCCATATAAAGCTAGCGGACGTCTACCGTCTGCCCTTCTTCGAGCTCGTAGACCGGCGAAACGATCTTCATATCGTCCGTGAGGCCGCTTTTGACTTCGACGAAGTCGCCCTGGACCGAGCCGAGGACGACCGGATGCTTGACGAGCTTCGAATCGGCGTCGACGGTGAACACGTATGCGTCGCCGGGAATTATTTTCACGTTCTGGATAGGAAGGAAATATGAGGCGGAGGTCGAGGCGTTCGACGCGGACGATCCGGACGGCGCGGCTTTGGCCGCCTTGATCAAAACCGTGACGTTCTGGCCGACGACGAGACCTGAAGAAGCCGCGTCTGCGACAGACACCACGACTTCGACTTTCTTATTCGTCTGGCTGACGCTCGGGGCGACGCTCGCGACCGTGCCCGCTATGGAACCGGTAGCTCCCGGGCTTTTTATAGCCGCAGACGCGCCTTTGGCGATGCGCGGCAGGTCTTCCCCGCTCGCATAGGCTTTCACCTGGAGCCCCTGGCCGCCGACGACCGTGGCGAGAAGCATTCCAGGAGAAGCCAATTCGCCGGGGCGTAGAGGCAGAGCGGCGATCTTCCCCGATATCGGGGAAACGACGATCGTTTTGGCGAGCTCGGCTTCGAGGCCCTTCACGCCTGCGGCGGCCGAAGCGACGCCGGCCTCCGCCGGCGTCGCATGCGCTGAAAGCGCATTCCGCAGAGCGGAATCGGCCGACGTCACCGATGCGACCGCGGACGAGATCGACGATTTGGCCGAGGCGACGGTCGACTTCCAGCCGTTCAGAACCGTCGCGGTCGAAGCCGAAGCGTCTTTCGATGCGCGGTTCAGCGCCGTCGAGACGTCTTCGAAGAGCCCGTTCGCCGCGATGAGGGCGCTTTTGGATGTTGCGAGCGCCGACAGGATGTTCGCGTCCGTTGAAGCGGCCGAAAGGCCGTCGACGATCGGCTTCCAGCTATCCATAAAATTCGAAATGTCGGTCCTCTCGTCATGGAGCCTGTCGAGGAGCTTGAGATCGGATATGCGGGCAGAGAGCGGCTGTTCGCCTCCCGATGAATTGAAAAGGAACTGGTCGAGCTGGGCCCTCACCGCCTGATCGACGGCCGCATATGCGTCGCGGATCTTGTCCATGGCGGTCGCGCGGGCGGATTCGACGGATACGGCGCCGGTGCCGTACTGGCCTTCGGCCAAAGCGAGCGCCGCCCTCGCCTGGTCGAGCCGCGCGCGGATGTCGGCGTTCTTGAGCTCGAGGATGACCTCGCCCGCCCATACGTTGTCGCCGACCGCCACGCTCTCATAGGCGACGGGCGCGGACGCCTGGCTCTTCAGATCCACCTGCGCGACGGATTCGACGACGCCGTTCGCCGATACGGTGGCGACATCCGTACGGAACGAGCTCGCGTCGACGACGGATACCTGGCGCGCGCCGCCGGGCGCGGCCTCGCCGCCTTTCCGGGCAGCCACCCTGCCGGCGATGACCATGACGATGACCGCCGCGGACGCGACGAGCGTCGCGAGAACGGAATGTCTTTTAAAATACGCGAATATATTCGTGGATAAGTTCATAAAATACGTGTGTGCGCCTACTTGGACTCGAACCAAGGACCCTCGAGGTATAAGCTCGATGCTCTAACCAACTGAGCTATAGGCGCCCAAAAGCGAAGGTTTGAGCTGCTTAGTCATACTAAACTAGACGGCCTCCGGATACAAATAGGTGTATAATCTTTTCGAAAGGAGGCAGTGTGTCAATGCCGCTTATAATGTTCTTCGAAGTAAAGAGATCTGAAGACGGAACGACTTTGTTCGTGAGAGATGGAAAGGATACGCCGTGGACATTGCCCGGAGGCGTGCCCGAAAGGGACTACCGGAATTACACGGCGTTCGCCCAAGAATCTCTCGAATCTGTCTACGATGGATGTTCGATACTTTCTGTCGACGAAAAGATGGTTCTTGAAAGCGGTCTCATGAGATGCTCCGTCTTCGCGTGCTCGATCATAGGAGTGCCTCGCGAGGCGATGCTCTACAGAATGCGCTTTTTCGATATCCAGAACGTCACGTCTTACATGGTACCTTCTGGCATGAGCCGCGTCATCGAGGCTCTGCAAAAGCTCAACCGCCCGCCGTAAGAACGGCAGGCGGTTTTTTATCGAACGGCTCTTTGCTTTTACGGCTTTTACGCGATGATCTCGACCTCTTTCTTCTTTTTCGGCGTGACGCCGTGGACGATGAGGATCTTCTCGAACTCGTCGCGCTCGATGGTCTCTACCTCGATGAGCTTCTTGGCGATGGAATCGAGGAGCTTTTTATTCGTCCTGATGGCTTTGTCGGCGCGGTTCATAGCGTCCGTCATGATGGCCTTCACTTCGGCGTCCACCTCCGACGCTACCTTTTCGGAATAGCTCTCTTCTTCGATGCCGCGGCCAAAAAGCACGCGCCCGCCCGCGCCTTCGAGGGCGACCGGCCCCATTTTTTCAGACATGCCGTATTTGGTGACCATGTCTCGGGCCAAGGCGGTCGAAACCTGCAGGTCGTTCGAAGGCCCCGTCGTGAGATCGCTGAACATCAGGCGCTCCGCCACGTATCCGCCGAGCGATACCGCGATGTCGTCGAGGAATTCTTTTTTGGATTGGAGCTTGCGGTCCTCGAGAGGCAGATGGAGCACGTATCCGGCGGCGCGGCCGCGCGAGACGATGGATATCTTATGAACTGGATCGGCGTATTCGAGGGTCGACGACACCACCGCGTGGCCGGCTTCGTGATACGCGGTGATCTTCTTTTCTTCCTGCGAAAGGATATGGCTTTTTCGTTCCGGGCCGAGCATGACTTTCTCGATGGCGCGGATGAGATCGTATTGGGAGACTTTCGTCCTGTTCTCGCGGGCGGCCAATATGGCGCCTTCATTCATGAGCGAATACAGGTCGGCGCCCGAAAATCCCGGCGTGCGTTCGGCGACGACGCGCAGGTTCACGTCTTCGGCGAACGGCTTCTTCCGGGCATGGATCTTCAGGATCTCTTCGCGGTCGTTCCGATCCGGCACGTCTATGGTGACGCGTCGGTCGAATCGTCCGGGCCGGAGAAGCGCCGGGTCGAGCACGTCGGGCCTGTTGGTCGCCGCCATGACGATGACTTTCTCGTTCGGCTCGAAGCCGTCCATCTCGACGAGGATCTGGTTGAGCGTCTGCTCGCGCTCGTCGTTGCCTCCGCCCATGCCGACGCCGCGGCTCCTGCCCACCGCGTCTATCTCGTCGACGAATATGATCGACGGCGCCGCCTGTTTGGCCATTTTGAAAAGGTCGCGCACGCGGGATGCGCCCACGCCCACGAACATCTCGACGAATTCGGATCCCGATATGGAAAAGAACGCGACGCCCGCCTCCCCTGCGACCGCTCGCGCCAAAAGCGTCTTGCCCGTGCCGGGCGCGCCCATCAAAAGTATGCCCTTCGGTATGACCGCGCCCACGTCGAGGAATTTCTTCGGATTGCGGAGGAAATCCACGATCTCCATCAATTCTTGCTTCGCCTCTTTCGCTCCGGCGACGTCTTTGAACGTGACCTTCGATTTCTTGTCGTCAGGATGGGTGATGCGCGCCTTCGACTGGCCGAATGAAAAAGCCTGCATGCCCGCGCCGCGCACCTGCCGCGTCAGGAGCCAGACCAAAAATCCGATGAAGACGATCGGGATGATGAATGGCGCGAGCGTGAGAAGCCAGTATCCGAAGCCCGACGGCTCTTTGACCTCGATCTTGACCGCCGCGATCTTTTCCGGCTTCACGCCGTAATTGACGAGGGTGGTGGTGAGGGCGTTGTCAGACTCTTTTTTGGCGGTTTTGACGGCGCCGTCGTTATACGTCGCGTTCAGGCTGTCGCCGTCGATCTCTATCGACGCGACCGCGCCTTTCGATATATCGCCTGCGAGCTCGGAGAGCGACGTCGTCGCGCCGGTCTCTTTGCCCCCTGACAGGAAGGAATAGAGGGCGATAAGGAAGAAGAATATGAGAAGCCCCGTGCCGAAGCTGCCGAGGAATCTGGTCATGCTCTGGCGCGGAGCGCCCTTCTTGTTCTTGGGATTTCGAGGATTCTTTGGAAATTGGATGGCCATGCGGATATGATAGCATAAGGCGGCGGACGCCCCGCTCCTATGCCTCTCGCGGAGAATAAAAAGATACGGTTCGACTACGATATCCTCGAGGAATACGAGGCCGGCATCGAGCTTTTAGGGCTCGAAGCCAAATCCCTGCGCATCCACGGAGGCACCCTGGACGGCGCCTATGTAACAATACGAGGCGGCGAGGCGTATCTGATGCAGATGTCCATCCCGCCCTATCAGCCGGCGAACACGCCGAAGGACTACGATCCCCTGCGGATCCGCAAGCTGATCCTCATGAAAGCCGAGATACGCAAGCTCGCGGCCGTCGAGTCCGGCAAGGGCTTGACAATAGTGCCGATTCGGGTTTATAATAAAGGGAAGAAGGCTAAAGTATCGATCGGCATCGTCCGCGCCAAGAAGAAATTCGACAAGCGCGAAGCCATAAAGAGGCGCGAGACCGACCGTGAGATGCGAAGGACTTTGAAAGGCGAATAGCACATACGGGGATGATCGGCCTAGACATGTGATTCCCTTCCTTTTGTGCGCGATAGAGCCGGATACCTCTTAAAACTTTCCACCCATCAAATGCAAAATCAGTAAAATCGCCATTCGCGGTTAACGATTTCTCATTCGCTTTCGCGAAAGCCTAAGCGACGGCGGCCCGCTCGCATTTCCGGCGCGGCGGCAACCGACGTTATAGATCCGGAATAGAAGAAGGCTCGTTTCGGCCCCTTCGAATGGCTTCGGCCATAGAAACTCGGCGCCCGCACGTTTTGTGATCTTTTAAAGTGCGCCCGCTTAAAGCCCCTGAAGGGTGAAAACTCTCTACGTCGCGTAGACTCAATCGGAAATCTCGCATGCACCCGAGTTCGATTCTCGGCATCTCCACCGGAAATCTCGCATGCACCCGAGTTCGATTCTCGGCATCTCCACCAAAAATGATTTAGAGGGTTAATTCCTTGAAAATATCTTTAGTTATAAACGTATTTTCTGGTTCTAACCGTTCTCTATCACCCACGCTCTGTTTTTTAAGCTCACCAATGAGGAGGAGCGGTTTTTCTATTGATACGCTTAGTTTTCCGTCTTTAAACGTATGGTTCGAACCGATATTACGAAGTATCTCTCGTCTCGTATCCATATCGCCTCCTTCAAACTTTTGAAGCAAAGATTCAGCAAACGACAACTTAATCTTGAATTTCTCCAGTTCCTCGATTTTTGGATTCTTCAAAGCCTGAATGGATGATTTGAGGGTATCCCTCTCTTTTTCAAAATCTGTCTTTACCGATGAATACTTCTCTGCGGTGATCTCATCAGCAAGGCGTAAATCAAGGAGCCTTCCAAGCTTGCCCTCGCATACCTTTAGTGACTTTTCATGATTTTTGAGGACACTAACATTCGTTGCTTGCTCCGACTCTGCGAGTACACCCAACTGCGACATAGCCCAGTCGCTAAACTCTTTGGGAATGGATATCTGCATAAGCAGTTCTCGGATTTGAACCTCCAAGGCCTCTTTTCTTATAGGCATCTGCGAGCAATTTCTATCTACCCTCTTAGTGCATCGGTAATAGACGTATCGATTTATTTCTCCTGTACGCCTGATGTGCTTGAACTTCTCGTCTGCGGTTAGATAGGCTCCGCACTCCCCACACTTAATAAGCATCCTATAAGCGAACTCGTGTTTGACCTTTCTAGGCTTGCCTCGATTATTGATGACTGACTGTACCTCGTCATACTCCTGTTTCGTTATCATTGGCTGATATTTACCCTTGTGCCAGATACCAGAACCAAGAGGATATTCGAAATCGCCGTAATAGAATGGATTACCAAGCAGACTATATAAGCTATGTTTGCCTACCCTCCCAGGCGGAAAGCGAGAAGTGCCTTTCGTCCTTAGGCCAAGTACATCATTAGCAATTCTAGTGATCTCTAAGACGTTGTGTTTACCAGATAGAGCCAAGTCGAATATTTTTCGGACTATAGGAAACCGCTCCTCATCTACAAGGATTGTTTCTTTCCCTTTCTCACGATACTTACTATTCTTATAGCCCAAAGGGGCAATGCTCGGACGATGGCCCTCCTGTACTTTTGCCCTTAGTCCTCGCTTTATATGCTTTGCCAAGTCTCTTGAGTATTGGGTAGCTACGCCGAACTCAACCGATGCGAGAAGTGAATTATCATCAGGATACCAATCTCGGTCTGTGGCTTTTATATTCTTGATTACACCCTCTTGAAGTAGATACTTGATTGTCCCCTCGTCTACAGGATTCCTTGCTAGGCGGTCAATTTTCCAGACAAGAATGCCATTAGCCTCTCCTTTCTTTATCCGCTCAATCATTTCATTGAATTGGGGGCGGCCAGGCTTCTTCGCTGTTATGGTTTCCTCAAATGTCCTAAGAATCGTTAGTCCCTGCTCTTGGGCGATATCTTTCATCTCTTTCATTTGCGATTCAGTGGAAACCACCTTTTCCTCCTTGTCGGATTTCATGATGGAACGCCGAGCATAGAGAAAATATTCAATCCCTTTTTCGTTTTTCATGCTTTTCGGCATTTTGATATAGGTCTGAAGTCTCGTAAACCATCAACA
>JAIFWQ010000027.1 GCA_019661795.1 Candidatus Parcubacteria bacterium
GACACCACGGCGACTTTTGCGCGTTTGCCGATGAGGCTGAACGGCGCGACTTTCGCGTCGCGCGCGTCCTGTTCCGGAAGGAGGCGCAGGGCGTCCATGTTGATGGGGACGGGGGCGAGGTCGACGTATTCGAGCCCGTAGCGGGTGGCGATGATCTGCGCCACGTCTTCTTCTTCGCGCTTCTTGAATTCCTCGAGCTTTTTGTCCTGCTTTTCTT
This sequence comes from Candidatus Parcubacteria bacterium, assembly GCA_019661795.1. Lineage (GTDB taxonomy): Bacteria > Patescibacteriota > Minisyncoccia > Phycocordibacterales > UBA6065 > UBA6065. The sequence continues at coordinate 218 of JAIFWQ010000027.1, forward strand.
CGTCGAAAGATACTGACATGGCTATATCTTATCACGGCGAAGGTTCGCCGGGCCGCCACAGGGGAACCTGCGCAGAGCCATATTGACAAAGCACGTTTATGGGTGTATAATACAGGCTAGTACAGTAAACCCTGAAATTCAGTCTTTTCCGTCATGAAAAAATCAACGCTCGTTCTTTTCAGCTTCATCATATCGTTCGTCGGATTCAGCCTTTCCGGCTGCATCGCGACTGCTATCACCGGCAATCTGCCGCCCGCAGGCATCGACGTCACCAACAATGTCGCCGATACCTACATGACCATCAAATCCAGCCGCTCCGGCGAAATGGATATGAGGGTCGGGACAGGGCAGACGCTTCGCATTCCGCTCTGCGGCATTCCGGAAGGTAATTACTACACGCTGACCGCCAAGTTCTGGGACCGTTCCGGCAAATATCTCGGCGTGAACGAGATGAGATTCTCGGTCAGTTTCGACTACAGCAGCCGGTACAGCGAAACGTGGGTCGTCGACTATTACATTCCGCCGATCCGACCAGTCGAACGATAGCAAGCCTGTTCATTCCATCGGCCCGATCTACGCGATCGGGCCTTTGTTTTGGCTGGAATACGATGCATAATGCGGGAATGATATCGAAGAGCGTCGAAGAGACGAAGAAGATCGCCCGGGATTTCGCAAAAAGCGTTGCGCCGGTTGCCGCCCCGGGAGCATCGGCCGGCCACGCGACGATCATCGCCCTCCGGGGCGATCTCGGTTCGGGAAAAACGACGTTCGCTAAATCGTTCGCCGAGGCGATCGGCCTTTCGCCTGACGACGTGACGAGCCCGACATTCGTCATCGAGAAGCGGTTCGACATAGGCGACCACGCGCATTTCAGGCGATTCATACATATTGACGCGTATCGCCTCGAAAAGCCGGAAGAGATCGAGAGGCTCGGCTGGCGCGAAACGTCCGCTGATCCGGCCAATCTGATCTTGGTCGAATGGCCCGAAAATCTGGGCGCGGCGCTGCCGGAAGACGCGATCAGGATCTCGTTCAAATTCATAGATGAGAATACGAGGGAAATAGTGTTTAATTAGGGAGTGAAACGACTCATCCTCCTCGACTCTCACGCCATACTCCACCGGGCATACCATGCGTTGCCCGATTTTTCGACGGCCAAAGGCGAACCGACGGGCGCCTTGTACGGCCTTTCCATGATGCTTTTGTCAGCTGTCGAAAAGCTCAAGCCCGATTACATCGTCGCGGCGTTCGATCTGCCGAAGCCGACCCACAGGCACGAGGCGTATAAAGACTACAAAGCCGGCCGGGCGAAGACCGACGGCGAGCTCGTGTCCCAGATCATCCGTTCGAGGGACGTGCTCGAAGCGCTCAACATACCCATCTATGACAAGGAAGGTTTCGAGGCCGACGACATCATCGGCACCATCGTCGAGAAGACGCGGAAGGATTGGGAGAAAGACGAAAATCTCGAAGTGATCATCGCGTCGGGCGACATGGACACGCTTCAGCTCGTTTCCGGCGAAAAGGTCCGCGTCTATACTCTTAAAAAAGGCATCAAGGACACGATCATATACGACGAAGACGCCGTCCGCGAGAGATTCGGCTTCGGGCCGGAGCTTCTGCCGGACTATAAAGGACTGCGCGGCGACCCTTCGGACAACATCATCGGCATAAAGGGTATCGGCGAAAAGACCGCGACGACGCTCATAAAGACATTCGGAGGCATAGAGGACATATACAAAGCCCTAAAAAAGGATAAAGAAAAGCTCAAGGAGGTCGGCATGACGCCGCGCGTGATCGAGCTTCTCGAAAAAGGCGAAGAGGACGCGGAGTTCTCGAAGGTGCTCGCCACCATCCGCCGCGATGCGCCCATCGATTGGAAACTGCCGAAGAATACGTGGCGCGAGTCGATCGACGTCGAAAAGGCGGCCAAGCTTTTTTCGGACCTCGAATTCCGGACGATGGCGATACGGCTCAAAAACGTCCTCGGGCGCGATCTCGCAGCAGACGCTGCCCAAGGCGACAGGGAGATCACGGCGGAAAGGGCGACGAAAGAGACTCCGGTCATGGATGCTTCCGCTCTCGGCATGAGATTCCGCGAGGCCGCCATCATGCTCTGGCTCATCAATTCGAATCTCGCGGATCCGAAGCCGTCGGACATCATGGATTTCACGAATGCAAAGTCGTTCGACGACGCGTACAAGGCTCTCGAAGCAGAGATCAAAAAGCGCGGGCTTGAACGGGTATATGGCGAGATAGAGAAGCCTCTCATCCCTCTCGTCGATAAAATGAAGGAGTACGGCGTGAAGATAGACAAAGCGTATCTCGCGAAGCTCGGGGATGAATACAGGAAAGAGCTCGGAGCTCTGGAAAAATCAATTTGGAGGATGGCGGACGTCGAATTCAACATATCGTCGCCGAAACAGCTGGGCGAAGTGCTTTTCGTGAAGCTCGGCCTCAAAGGAGGCAAGAAGACCGCGGGCGGGGCGCTTTCGACCCGTGAATCCGAGCTCGAAAAGCTCGCCTCCGAGCACCCGATCATCGACGAGATACTCAAATATCGCGAGCTTTCCAAGCTTCTCGGCACATATATAGATACGATCCCGGCTCTGCTCGACGATAATTCGAGAGTGCATCCGACTTTCATCCAGACGGGCGCGGTGACAGGGCGCATGGCGACGAAAGACCCGAGCATCCAGAACATACCGAATCGGACCGAGCTCGGCAGGAAGATCAGGAACGCCTTCATCGCGGAGAAAGGCTGGAAGCTCGTCGCTTTCGACTATTCCCAGATCGAATTGCGCATCGCGGCGTTCCTTTCGGGCGACGAGAAGTTCATAGACATATTCAGGCGGGGCGAAGACGTCCACGCGGCGGTCGCGGCGCAGGTGTTCGGCGTGCCGGAGGCGAACGTCACGAAAGCCATGCGCTCGCAGGCTAAAGTCATCAACTTCGGCGTCATGTACGGCATGGGCGTGAACGCCCTCCGCGCCAATCTCGGCACGGACAGGGCGACGGCGCAGAGATTCTATAACGAGTATTTCGAAAAATTCTCCGGCCTGCGCGACTATCTCGAAAAGGTAAAAGCAGAGACGGCGCGCCGAGGCTATACAGAGACCTATTTCGGCAGGCGTAGGTATTTCGACGGCATAAAATCCAAGCTCCCGTTCATCCGCGCGGCCGCCGAACGTATGGCCATCAACGCGCCGATCCAGGGCACCGAGGCCGACGTGGTGAAGCTCGCCATGATCCGCATCGACGAATACATACAGAAGAAAGGCCTCGAAAAGGAGGCGCGCATACTCATGCAGGTCCATGACGAGATCGTGCTCGAGGTGAAGGAAGCCGCTGTCGCGAAGATCGAGCCCGAGATCAAGAAGATCATGGAATCGATCATACCGCCGAAAGACATCCGGGGCATAACCCTCGTCGCGGACGCCAAAGCAGGGGACAGCTGGGGAGATATGGAAAAAATGTAACGCGATATGCTCTACGTCATCTACGGAACCGATATCGAAAAGGCGCGCGAGAAATCGCATGCGCTTTTCGACGCGCTCAAGGCGAAAAAGCCCGACGCGGCGGCAGGGATCATGCGCGCGGACGAGGTCACGCCGGAAAAGATCGAAGAGCTGACCCAGACGCAGGGGCTTTTCGAGAACAAGCAGATCATATTCATGGATCGCACGCTCGAGGACCCGGAGATCCGCGACGTCATGCTCGGCAAGATCGACGCGATCAAGGAATCGCCTAACATATTCATATTCTTCGAAGGCAAATTGACGAAAGAGACGCTGAAGAAGCTTGAAAAGAGGGCGGAGAAGATAACCGAATACGAGGCGACGGAGGAAAAGAAGAAAGAGGGCGGATCGTTCTTCGCTCTCGCCGACGCCCTCGGCGCTCGCGATAAGAAAAAGCTGTGGGCCATGCTCCGCGAAGCTCTCGACGAGGACGCCGCGCCCGAAGAGATCCACGGCATACTTTTTTGGCAGGCGAAATCGCTCGCTCTCGCGGCGAAAACCGCTTCGGCCGCCGATGCCGGCCTCAACCCGTTCGTCTACGGCAAGGCAAAAAGATACGCCGCCAATTTCAAGGAAGGCGAGATCGACGCGCTCCTTTCCAAGCTCGTCCATATGTATCATCGCGCCCACCGCGGCCAGGCTCTATTCGAGATAGAGCTCGAAAAGCTGGCTTTGGATATTTAAACGGAGCAAATAAAAACGCGCCTCACGGAGAGGCGCGGAGTAGAACCGGGGAGGCTTTCGGGTCAGTTCGTCTGAAGGATGCCGGCCGGAAATTCATCCGTCCGCGGAAAATTGAAGCTTTGCCACACTTCTTCGGGCAGGTGTCGGAAGACGTCCTTCATCGAGATCGAGAACATAAAATGTTCGTCGCGCTCGGAGTAATGGAGGCTTTCCGCCGCCGACCCGTAGATGTTGATGCCGCCGCTTTTATAATTTTCCCGCAACTGTCGCCGGATCTTTTCGGGGATCTTTCCGACATCGTCGGGCGATATCGGGATAGTTCGCGGGTCGCCTTTGCGGCTCGCGATCAATGCGTTTCCGGCAGGGCTTGATTCGGACATATGCTGGTTCTTTGAAGAGCTCGCGATGGGACTCTCGCGTAGGAGTATCGAGCCGTTTTGGCGCAACAGGAGAAAGCGTAGCTCCGAATCGCTTTCATGTCAAAGGACACTATCGGTTTCGCGGTTTTGTGGTATTATCGCCTTTGATTCCGCCCATAGCTCAGTCGGTAGAGCAGCTCCCTTTTAAGGAGAGGGTCGCAGGTTCGATTCCTGCTGGGCGGACCATTATGAAGAGAGAGATCGCGCTCCTCCTCCACGACATCCGCTCCGTATATAACGTAGGCGCGATATTCCGCACTGCGGACGCGATCGGCGCGTCGAAGATCTATATCACGGGCTATACGCCGGCGCCTCTCGACCGTTTTAACAATCCGCGCGCCGATCTCGCGAAATCGGCATTGGGCTCGGAAAAGACCATGCCGTGGGAATATGCGAAATCGCCGGCAAAGGTCATCGCCGATCTGAAGAAAAAAGGATTCCAGGTCGTCTCCCTCGAGCAAACGGATGATTCCGTCGATTATAAAAAAGTGAAGCCCGCCGCGAAGGCTCTCGTCGTCTTCGGCAACGAA
>JAIFWQ010000028.1 GCA_019661795.1 Candidatus Parcubacteria bacterium
TCAAAGGCGATCCGCGCTATGCCGGATTCTATGCGCGAGCGAAGACGCCTCTTGCGGGCGGATTCTCCGGCATACAGAAGATCGTCGCGGACGCGGATCGCGCCAAAGCGAAGGCCGCCATCGAAGCCAAGCTCGCGACAGACTTGCTGAAGCAGGCGCAATCAGAGAAAACGGCTGATCAAGTCTTCTTCGACAAAGCGTATGCGATCGAATACAAGGCGCTCGCCGACGAAGCGTCTTCCGATCAGGTCACTATCAAAGAAGAGGGCACGATATCGGCCGCCGTCTTCGACAAAAAACAGATCAGCTCGACCCTCGCTGCCTTGTATGTGAAAAATTACAAGAACGATCCGGTCGCTATCCGCGATATCGAGAAGCTCGTATTCGCGCCGAAGGATTTCCATCCAGCGTCGGACACCATAGCGTTCCATCTCTCCGGAGAGAGCGTGTTCGAATGGCTTTATGACGAAGCCGCCCTCAAGAATGCCCTGAAAGGCCAGTCCCGCGGGAAAACCCCATCCGTTCTCCAGAAATTCCCTATGATCGAAAAGGCCGACATATCCATCCGGCCGTTCTGGTCCCGTTCGTTCCCGAATTCACCCGACAGGATAACCATAAAGAAGGCCATCTAGCAGGTAGCCGTTTGACTTTCGGCTTTATTCTGCTTATACTGCTCGAACGTTCCAATAATGATAGATCCAACCAAGACCAGCGTCATGGGCGTCGTCACCGAAGCGCTTCCGAACACCTTTTTCAGGGTGAGGCTCGAGGATGGCACGGAATTGCTTTCATACCTCGCCGGCAAGATGAGGATGAACCGCATCCGAGTCCTCATCGGCGACAAGGTGAAGCTCGAGCTCGATCCCTATGGCGGCAAGGGCAGGATTATCCAGAGAATGTAATACGATCATAATGAGAGTAAAGTCATCAGTAAAGAAGAAGTGCGCGAACTGCAAAGTGGTCCGCCGAAAGGGCTATGTGTACATAGTCTGCAAATCCAATCCCCGCCATAAGCAGCGCCAGGGCTAATGCCGCGCGCCGCCTTTACTTATTTTGGAGCTCATGTTAGGATGGCTGTCCGTACAGATTAGAGCACAAAACGCCCTGCTTAGACGTTTTATTTTTTTATTTTAGCCCGAACTTAGTCCAATCCGCCTCATGCGAATCCTCGGCATCACCCTTCCAGACGAAAAGCGCATAGAAATCGCACTTACCGCGCTTTACGGTATCGGCCGTTCGCGCGCTCTCTCCATTCTCGCAGACGCGAAAGTCGTTCCGACCAAGAAAGCGAAAGAGATCACCGCCGACGAAGAGAACGCCATCAAGAAGGCGATGGAGACCCTCAAGATCGAAGGAGACCTCAAGCGCGAAGTCGCTTCGAACATCAAGCGCCTCAAGGACATCAAGGCATATCGCGGCGTCCGTCATGCCCGCAACCTCCCGGTCAACGGCCAGAGGACGAAAACGAACTCCCGAACCCGCCGCGGCAACGTCCGCAAGACCGCCGGCACCGGACGAAAGGTAGCTGAAAAGAAATAATCAATCCCATGGCAGAAACCACCCCAAAGAAGAAGATCGCGGACAAGGCCCCGGCAGAAAAGCCGGTCGCGGCAGAGCCTAAAAAAGAGGCTGCTGCAAAAGCTCCTAAAAAGAGGGTCGACAGCGCCATCCTGTACGTCCAGTCGACGTACAACAACACGCTCTGCCTCCTCACCGACGCTTCGGGCAACGCTCTCGCGCAGTCGTCGTCCGGCGCTCTCGGCTTCAAGGGCGCGAAGAAGGGAACTCCGTTCGCGGCCGCGAAGGTGGGCGAGGTACTCGCCGACAAGGCCAAGCTCATGGGCGTGAAGGAGATCGCCGTCGTCATCAAAGGCGTCGGATCGGGCCGCGAATCGGCCGTCCGCAGCTTCATCGCGAAAGGCGTGAGCATCTCTTCGATCAAAGACGTCACGCCGGTGCCTCACAACGGCCCGAAGGCGAAGAAGCCTCGACGCGTATAGCATTTACATATCATCATGATCACAGGACCAAAATATAAGATAGCGCGCCGCCTCGGAGCCAACATCTACGAGAAGACGCAGACCGCGAAATTCGCCTTGAGGGCGGAGCGCAAAGGCGCTGCGGGCAAAGGGTCGTATCGTCCGAAGGGCGAATACGCGACGGCCATGCTCGAAAAGCAGAAGGTCCGCTACACCTACGGCGTCCTCGAAAGGCAGTTCAAGAAATACGTCAAGGAATCCGTCGCCAAGAAAGGCGTGAACACCGTTCAGGCCCTCTTCGAACGCCTTGAGACGCGCCTCGATAACATCGTCTACCGCCTCGGCATGGCTCCGACCCGCCTCGCCGCGCGCCAGATGGTATCTCATGGCCACATCCTCGTGAACGGTAAACGCACCAATGTGCCTTCGCAGGCTATCTCTCTCGGAGACAAAGTCTCTATCCGCCCCGCGAGCCTGAAAAAGACGATCTTCAAGGACATCGATGAAAAGCTCTCCAAAGTAGCCGTTCCGTCATGGCTCTCCTATGACGCCGATAAAAAGACCGCCGATGTCACCGGCATGCCGAAGCATAATCCTTCAGAGCTCCTGTTCAATCTGGGCCAGGTGATCGAATTCTACAGCCGATAGACCGGGTATTCGTAGCATTAAAAGAGCAGCGCGCATAATAATAAATATATGACCGAAACAAACATCGTTCTCCCGTCAAAGCCGAAAGTCGTCCTCGAGAAGGATTCCTTGGGCGTGTACGAGATCGACGGCCTCTATCCTGGCTACGGACATACTCTCGGCAACTCCCTGCGCCGCATCATACTTTCGTCCCTCCCGGGTACGGCGGTGACCCACGTCAAGATCGCCGGCGTGAACCATGAGTTCTCGACGATCGCGGGCGTCAAAGAAGACGTCATCACCATCCTCCTTAACCTCAAGCGCCTCCGCATCAAGATGCTCACCGAAGAGCCACAGACGCTTTCCCTCAAGATAAAGGGCGTCAAAGACGTCACGGCGGGCGACATCAAAGCCCCTGGCCAGATCGAGATCCTCAACTCCGACCTTCACATCGCATCGGTCACCGACAAAGGCACCGAGCTCGACATGGAGATCACCGTCGCGCGCGGCCTCGGCTATGTATCGAAAGACGTTCTCCAGAAGGAACGCGTAGATATCGGCACCATCGCCCTCGACGCGACCTTTACCCCTATCAAGCGCGTCAATTACGAAGTCGAGAACATGCGCGTGGGCGACAGGACGGACTTCAACCGCCTCAAGGTGACGATCGAGACCGACGGCACCATCACGCCTCACGAGGCTCTCGAGCGATCGATCGCGACCATGATCAACCAGCTCAAGGCCATCGTCGGCTTCAAAGAAGAAGAGCCAGAGCCGGTAAAGGAAGAGAAGGCGTCTCCGGTCCAGGGCGAGAAGAAAGAGCTCGACACCGAATTCCTCAAGACCCGCATCGAGACGCTCGGACTCTCCCAGAGGACGACCAACGCCCTGGCGAACGCCAATATCCGCACCGTCGGCGGCCTCGTCAGGAAGAAGGAGATGGATATAGAGAACGTCGAGGGCCTCGGCCCGAAGGGCATCCAGGAGATCAAGAAGGCCCTTTCCGAATTCGGCATCACGCTCAAGTAGACAAACCGGAGAAAATAAGTAAACTTAAGCTCCATTATAGAAATCCATGAGGCATCACGAGAAATACAAGACGCTTGGAAGGGAAAAAGGGCAGCGCACGGCGCTCGTCCGATCCCTTTTGCGCTCTCTCGTGATCCACGGCGGCATCACGACGACCGAGACGCGCGCCAAGGAGCTCCGCAAATACATCGAGCCTCTCGTCACCAAAGCCAAGACGGATTCTCTGGCGAATCGACGCCTCATATCGTCGAGGATCGGCGACCCGAAGGCCGCGAAGAAGCTCGTCGAGGTCATCGCTCCTGCGCATAAGACGCGAACCGGCGGCTATACCCGCGTGGTCAAGCTTCCTCTCCGCAAGGCCGACGGAGCGAAGATGGCTCATATCCAGTTCGTAAGCTAGCCTATTTTGAATACTTCCATGAGAACTACTCACACCATAGACGCCCAGGCAAAGAAGATCGGCCGCATCGCGAGCGAAGCCGCGAAGGTCCTCATGGGCAAGAACTCGCCTTCGTACGCTCCGAACGTCGTTCCGGAGATCGAAGTCCATATCATCAACGCTTCAAAGGCCGACGTCTCTGAAAAGAAGAAGGACGAGAAGATATACCGCCGCTATACCGGATATCCAGGCGGCCTCATCGACACGACCCTCAAGCGCATGATCGAAAAGAAGGGCATGGGCGAAGCGTTCCGCATCGCGATCAAAGGCATGCTCCCGAAGAATAAGATCACGCCGAAGATCATGAAGAATCTCGTCATCACCGAATAATATATATGACCACCGTCGCAGAAAAAACCAAATACTTCGAAGCAGTCGGCCGCCGCAAGACCGCCGTCGCCCGCGCGCGCATAACGCCTGCCGCGAAGCAGTCCATCCATATCAACGACAAGGACGTCGCTGAATATTTCGTCACCAAAGAGATGCAGATGATCGCCGAAGCGGCGTTCGTCCAGTCCAAGATCGCCCAGAAGTTCAAGGTGACCGCCATGCTTTCCGGAGGCGGCATCCATTCCCAGGCAGAGGCTCTCCGCCACGCCATCTCCCGCGCCCTCCTCGATTACGACCTCGAATTGCGCAAGAAGCTCAAGAAGCTCGGATTCTTGAAGCGCGACCCGCGTGCCAAAGAGCGCAGGAAGTTCGGCCTCAAAAAGGCGCGAAAGTCTCCGCAGTGGAGCAAGCGATAAGGGAACCCTCTGCATCGCATACTCGAGCCCAGTCCTCGACACAAACACCACCAAGATCTTTGGTGGTGTTTGTGTCTGCGGAGCCTCTCGTCTGCGATGCAGAGGGTTCTAAGTAAGAAAATTGACCACCCCTATTGTCAATAAAAGACAGCTGACTATCCTCT
>JAIFWQ010000029.1 GCA_019661795.1 Candidatus Parcubacteria bacterium
GAATACGGTCATATTGCGCCGGATCCAGAGATCGCAGAGAATGGGCCTGGCGTTCCGGGCGATCTATTGGGTCGCCATCATCGCGGCGACGTACGGCGCATACTTTCTCATCCAGCCGTATGTCGATAGCCTCAAGGGTTCTCTGTCGACGCTCGGTCTTTAAATCTTTAAGATCGCGGTAAAAATCAGAATGCTTGGATAGCTCAGTTGGTAGAGCATTCCCCTGAAGAGGGAAGGGTCCCCAGTTCGAATCTGGGTCCAAGCACACGAAGCTAACGTATAGTCAGGCAAACAAAAACCGGAAACATGCTTTCTCGGAGAACGCGTCCCGGCCTTGGAGGCCGGGCGCTCCCTCTCGCGCCGTCGTGCTCCGAGAGTCTCCTCGAAAACATGTTTCCGGTTTTTGCTAGACTGATTTTACCCGAAGCTTGTTCTGTTTGGACTTGTCTACTTTCGGTAATTTGATAGTAAGGAGGCCGTGGCGTTCGATCGCTTCCGCTTCCTCGACTTCGATCTCTTCAGGGAGCATGATCGTGCGCGAGAACGAGCCCCAATAGAGCTCTTTGTGGAAATAGTCGTGGTCGTTGATCTCGGACGACTCTTCGCGCTTGCCTTTGATCGTCACCATATCGCGGGTGATGTTGATATCGAGGTCTTCGGGACGCACGCCGGCGACCATGGTTTTGAGAACGATCTCATCCGGGGTCTGATAGACGTCCACGGTGAGCTGGCCCTCTTCTTCGGTCTCTTCCATGATGCCGCGAGACTCGGATTCAGCCACTGCCGCCTCTTCCTCGAGCTTTCCCGTGCCCGTGAGCCTTTCGAAGAACGATTTTTTTGCTGGTTGCATATATTTTGATTAGCGGTTCAGGCGATCTGTCTTTTCACTTTTTCGAACAGAAGGAGCAGGCCGATCACGGCTGCCCACACGCACCCGAAGACGACGAACGTCTTGCTTCCGTTGTCATATATTATAAACAGGTTGAACATGGCGTGCAATGCGGCTGCGACAGCGAGCCCGCCTACGCGCCACGCCGTTTTGGCCAGAGGGCCGCGATAGAATTCCCGGGCGATGCAATATCCGAGGACGGCCGACGATACGACGTGGAGGAGGCTTGCCCCGACGAATCTCATATTGCCCGTGACCAATCCCTGTATGGCGTGGCCGTCGAGGAGGGGATTGAGGATGAAAAGCACGTTCTCGAGCGCCGCGAATCCGAGCGCGACGGTGATGAGGTATTCGATGGCGTCGATCGGCTCGTCATAATCCCTCGACCGGAGGGCGACGAACCATACGATGACGAGCTTGGCCGCCTCTTCGATCAGGGCCCAAATCCAGATCGTCGACGCGGTCAGGCCGAAATGGCCTATCACCAGTTTTTCGAGAGGATAGACCAACGGCACAGCCGCCATGCCTCCGAGAAAGGCGAGCATGATGCGGCTGCGAGGCTCGGGGTGGAGCTTGTCTTCCTGAAGCCAGAACCACAGCCAGAACAACGCCGGCAATATGCCGCCGAATGCGGCATACATGATCTGTGTCGCCGAACTCGTTGTGCCTATGATGTCGGCCATGATTCTACGATGAGCGACCGCTTTTCAGGAACGGGCATATCGGCCCAGATCTCTTCGGTGACGAACGGTACGAACGGATGGAGGAGCTTCAGGACGTCGGCGAGGATGCGGAGGAGGAGCTGTTTTCGCGATTTCTTGTCCGCGTCGGATCCTTTGGCGAGGATGTCTTTGGATTGTTCGAGGATGATGTCGGCGAATTCGTGCCACGCGTACGCGTAGAGTTTCTCCGCGACGAGATAGAATTTGAATTCCTCCATTTCTTTCGCGACCTCGGCCACGATCGCGCGGAATTCGCCGACGAGCTTGGCGTCGTCGGCTGAATATGAAGCGAAATCTTTTTCGACCTGCTCGCCTTCGGTCGAAGAGAGCACGAAGCGGGTTATATTCCAGAGCTTGTTGGCGAAGTTCTTGTACGCGCGGATCTTGTCTTCGGACATTTTCGTGTCGCTTCCGGGCCCGATGCCGACGATGACCGACATGCGGAGCGCGTCGGTGCCGTATTTGGCGCACATTTCGATCGGGTCGATGGCGCCTTTCGATTTCGACATCTTCGAGCCGTCCGCGTTGCGCATCAGGCCGTGCAGATAGGCTGTTTTGAATGGGATCTCGCCCAAAAGATACGTCGACATGAGTATCATGCGGGCTACCCAGAAGAATATGATGTCGTAGCCGGTTTCAAGGACGTTCGTCGGATGATACGTCGCCAGATCGGTTGTCTTTTCAGGCCAGCCGAGGACCGAGAACGTCCACAGGCCCGACGAGAACCACGTGTCGAGCGTGTCTTCGTCCTGTTTCCAGCCTTCGCCTGTGGGCGCTTCGATGCCGACAAATATCTCTTCGCTGCGGTACCATACCGGCACGCGGTGCCCGTACCAGATCTGGCGCGATATGCACCAATCGCGCAGGTTCTCTATCCAGTGCGCATAGACTTTTTCGAAGCGTTCGGGAATGATGGCGATGCCTTTTTCGGAAACAGCCTCGCGCATGAGGTCCTTCAGGGATTTTCCGCCGCGCTTTTCGAGTTTTTTATTCACATCGACGAACCACTGAAGCTTTGGCAAAGGCTCGACAACGCCGCCGGTCCTTTCTGCCGTGGCGATGTTCTGGGGGATAGGTTCGGATTTTTCGAGAAGCCCCTGCGCCGTGAGCCATTCGACGACTGCCGCGCGGGCGTCAGCGATCTTTTTATCTTTCAAAAGAGGCGAATCGACGGACATCTTCGCGTATTCGTTTATGACAGGCACGATGGGCAGATCGTGCCTCTGGGCGATCTCCCAGTCGGTGAAACTATGCGCGGGCGTGACGCCGACGGCGCCCGTGCCGAATGCCGGGTCGACGGCTTCGTCCGCGACGATCTTGACCTTTATCTTCGCTCCGGCGAAATCGATGGCGTATTCTTTGCCGACGAACTGTTTGTAGCGCGCATCGTCGGGATGGACGGCCACGCCCGTGTCGCCGACCTTGGTTTCCGGCCTGGTCGTGGCGATAGAAATGGGGAAGTCTTTGGAGTATTTGAACGTATAGAGCGTGCCCGAGCCTTCCGTATAGACGATCTCATCGTCGGATATGGTCGTCTGGCCTTTCGGATCCCAATTGACAACGCGATAGCCGCGATAGATGAGTCCGTCGTCGTGCATGGCCTTGAACGCCGTCCTTACGGCGAGATTTCTCTTTTCGTCGAGCGTGAACGCTTCGCGCGACCAATTGACAGACGCGCCAAGCCTCTTCACTTGGCCGACGATGGCGTCATGGCTTTGCTTCGCATACGCGTCGATGCGCTTCAGGAGCTCTTCGCGGCCGACATCCTGCCTGCGCTTGCCTTCTTCTTTGTATATGATGCCCTCGACTTTGGATTGAGTGGCGATGGCGGCGTGATCGGTGCCGGGGATCCAGAGCGTCCGGAAGCCTTTCATGCGATGGTACCGCGTCATGATGTCCTCGAGCGTCGTAGCGAGAGCGTGGCCCATATGGAGCGTGCCGGTAACGTTCGGCGGCGGCTGGACGATGGAGAAAACGGGCGCGTCGGCTTTGGTCATGCCTTTTTCGACGCAGGTCTCGGGCTTGAAAAAGCCGTCCGCGACCCATTTTTCATATATCTTCGGTTCGGTCTCGGTAGGGTTATACGGCTTGAGGAATTTGGCATCCATAGTTACGAAAAATCATAGCAAAATAAGGGCGAAAATGAAAATCGGCGGCGGGCCCGGCCCGCCGCCGTTCACCTAGGCGCGCGGGCCGATAGGAAGGGTACCGACGGCTTTCAATGCCGTGTCGGCGCTCGCTGCTTTGTCCCTGTTGAAATATCCGGCAAGCGCGATCATGAGGCCGTTATCCGTCGAATGATCGGCCTGGGGGAGGAGTATCCTGACGGAACATTCATCGGCGAGCGTTTCGAGAGCCGCGCGGATATTGCTGTTCGCTATGACCCCGCCGCCGATGATCAGAGTCTCTGCGGCATAGGTTTCGATCGCCTGGCGCATTTTTCCGACCACGACGTCGGTCACGGCGTCTTCGATCTCGCGGCATATGCCTTTGATCGTCCTTTCGTCGAGCGAACCTTTTTCCCGGAGGCGCTTCGTCATATAAAGGACGGCGGTCTTCAGGCCGGAGAAAGAGAAATCGAGATCGCCGCTCTCCATCATCGGCCGGGGCAGGGGTTCGGGACTCTGGACGCCTTCGGCGCGGGCCAGGGCGGCGAGCTTTGATATTTTAGGCCCGCCGGGATATTCGAGCCCGAGCGTCCGGGCCGTCTTGTCAAAACATTCGCCGACCGCATCGTCGAGCGTTTCGCCGACGATCTTGTACGAGCCGATCTTTTCGACGAGAACGATCTGGGTATGGCCGCCGGAAATGAGAAGCGACAGAGCCGGGTATGAGATGCCGTCATGAAGCAGGCTGTAGCCGCCATTTTCCTGCCGTATGAGGGCCGCAAGTATGTGGCCTTCCATGTGATTGCACGGCACGAGAGGCACGCCCCACGCGCAGGCGAGAGCGCGGGCGAAATTGATGCCGACCCAGAGAGCGGGCTCGAGTCCGGGGCCGACGGTGACGCTCATGAGATCGATGTCGGGTTTTTTGATCGTTGGAACGAACGCTTTGAACGCCTGCAAAAGTTCCGGCTCCCGTTCGAGGATCGCGTCGATCTTCGACACGATGTCCGGCGAAAATGTCCCGTTGGCGGACTCTTCAAGAACCCCCGCTTCAGAAAGCGTCTTCCGAAGCACGGGCACGAGATTCTTCTGATGCTCGCGTTTGGCGAGGGCGGGGAAGACGCCGCCGTACGACGCATGGACGTCGACCTGCGAATGGACGGTATCGCCGAGTATGCGCATGCGACCAGCCTTTCCGTCGATCTCTACGAGGCATATCGCCGTCTCGTCGCACGATGTCT
>JAIFWQ010000030.1 GCA_019661795.1 Candidatus Parcubacteria bacterium
GGAGAGAATATCTCAAGCATCTCAAGAAGACCGCCGACGATCTGAAGAAAGAATGGAGAACGGACGCGGCGAAGCGCGTGAAGCTCGACCTCATCCTGTCCCATGTCGCGGATAAGGAAAAGATCTCGCCCGACAAAAATAAAGTCGATGCCGAAGTGAAGCATGCGATGGAGCACCACAAGGATATCGACGCCGATCGGGCGCGCGCGTATTTCGAGCGCATATTCCTCAATCAGGCCGTATTCGAATTTTTAGAGAAGCAGAAGTAAAAGCTAGCCGAGGAGAAGGAGCGTGGCGACCGCGATAGCAGCGGTCTCTGCGCGGAGGATCGGAGCGTCGAGCCTGACCATCGCCGCTCCTTTTTTCTTGAACGCCTCTGTTTCGTCCGCGGACCAGCCGCCTTCGGGTCCGATGCACGCGACCACGTCGCCTGTCCTTGAAATGTCTTCTATGGAAAGATCAGCGCCTTCAGTATGGAACGCGACCATTCCCCTCTTCTCGCTCGCGAGAAGATCGTTCAAGGACATCGGTTCGCGGATCGAAGGCACGTCTGCCCTGCCCGACTGTTCGCACGCTTCGATCATGATCTTTCTCGCGCGTTCCCCGTTGAAGCCTTTCTTTTCGCTCCTATCGGACACGATCGGGATGAATTCGGAAACGCCGAGCTCGGTGCCCTTCTGAATGACCCACTCGAAATTGTCCTTTTTGATAAGGGACACGGCGAGAGATATCTTGCGGCCCGAATGCGGTTTCACCGCGCGCGTTTCAAGGACACGGAACGAAAGGTCGTCCTTGCCCATCGAAACGATCTCCGAAACGTGATCGTCGCCCGCGCCGTCGAAAAATATCGCTTTGTCTCCTTCGTGGAACCTGAACACACGCCTCAATTGGTGCACAAGAGCGGGATCGGAGAAGGAGATCACTTTCGACGGATCTATGGGATGCCCTATGAAAAATCGGTGAAGCCTCATATATATGGAACATTCTACAGAGTTTCATGAAAAAGAGAATCTGTTTGCTCTTTGCGCCGTTTTTGTATATTGTTTCGATATCACAAGGTCAAATCTTCATAATATAAAAACATGTCCATACTCATCCCGACCGTCATAGAAAAAACGAATCTCGGCGAACGCGCGTACGACATCTATTCGCGCCTCCTCAAAGAGAACATCATATTCCTCTCCGGACCGATCGATGACCACGTCGCGAACACGGTGATCGCCCAGCTTCTCTTCCTCCAGTCGGAAGACCCGAAGAAAGACATCAGCCTCTACGTCAATTCGCCAGGCGGATCCGTCACTGCGGGACTCGCCATCATCGACACGATGAATCATATAAAAAACGACGTCTCGACCGTCTGCGTCGGCATCGCCGCGTCGATGGGCGCCGTCATTCTTTCTGCCGGCAAAAAAGGCAAGAGGTTCGCGCTCACGAACGCGGAGGTGATGATCCACCAGCCGCTCGGCGGAGTCGAAGGCCAGGCCGCGGATATCGCCATCACCGCCAAACATATACTGAAGACGCGCGAGCGCATCAATAAGATGCTCGCCGACAATACCGGCAGGCCCATCTCCCAGATCGAAAAGGACGTGGATCGCGACTTCTTCCTCGACGCGGAAGAAGCCAAAAAGTACGGCATCATCGATAAAGTGTTGAGCTAGGAAGAAAAGCCCCGGGCGGCCGACGCCGCCCGGGGCTTTTTTGTCTCTTGCCTCCCTACTCCTTTCTATGTAGTATGAAATCGTTACCATTAAATTTCCGGCCTCTCACTTTCTTCTTCTCATGAAATCTTCCGCTTCCCCATCGAACACACCGAATCGTTCAGTCTCTTCATCCAGATCTCGAAAGCCGGCGGCCGCTTAACAACATGTCGATCACGATAGTCATATTTCTGGCAAGCGCCGCAGGGCTTGTCGGGATCGCTTTGGGCTATTACCTGCGCCTCATCATCTCGCTCGGCAAGCGCGGATCGATGGAGCTCGAGATAAAGAAGATGGAGATGAACGCGGAGGAAGAGGCCAAGAAGATCGTCCTCTCCGCAGAAAGTAAGGCCGCCGAAACGCTCCGCCAGATGCGCCAGGAGGCAAAAGAGAAAGAAGACAAATTGAAGGCCGCCGAAGAGCGCCTTTTGAAGCGCGAGGATTCCATAGACGCGCGGCAGAAGGACCTCGACGCCGAAGTCGAGAGCCTCAAGACGAAGATCTCCGAGATCCGCGAAGTGAAAGAGCGGGCCGACGCCCTTCTCACCGAGCGCAACGCCGCCCTCGAGCGCGCAGCGGGACTTTCCGAGACCGAAGCGAAAGAGGCGCTCGTGAAGGACATCGAAAGCAAATATTCGAACGATCTCCTCGCCCGCATGCAGAAGCTCGAGACGGCCAATCAGGACAAAATAGAGAGCCGCGCGAAGGACATCCTTTCGACGGCCATTCAGAGGCTCGGCAACGCCGTGACCGCGGACGTCTTCTCCACCTCGGTCCATATCCCTTCGGAAGAGATCAAAGGCAAGATCATAGGCAAAGAAGGCCGCAACATAAAAAGCTTCGAACGCGCGACCGGCGTCGAGGTCATCGTCGACGATACGCCGGGCGCGATCACCCTGTCGTCCTTCGACCCTGTGCGCCGGCAGGTCGCGCGCATGGCTCTCGAAGCATTGATCGCTGACGGCCGCATCCAGCCTGCGAAGATCGAGAAGCTCGTCGAAAAGGCCAAAGAAGACATAAACAGGATCATAAAGGAAAAAGGCGAACAGGCGGCGTTCGAATGCGGCGTGCTCAACCTCGATCCGCGCATCATATCGATCCTCGGCCGGCTTCATTTCCGCACGTCGTACGGCCAGAACGTGCTTCAGCATTCCATTGAAATGTCCCACATCGCCGGCATGATCGCCGAAGAACTGGGCGCGAACGTGCAGATCGCCAAAGCCGGAGCTCTCGTCCACGACATAGGAAAGGCGCTTGATCATGAAGTCCAAGGCACCCATGTCGAGATCGGCAGGCGCATCCTCCAGAAATTCGGCGCTGATGAAGCCATAGTTAAGGCCATGCAGGCTCATCATGAGGAATATCCGTATGAGACCGTCGAATCCGTCATCGTGCAGACCGCCGACGCTATTTCCGGATCGCGTCCGGGCGCGCGCCGCGACAGCGTCGAGAATTATCTCAAGCGCCTTCAGGATCTCGAAGGCATCGCGACCGCTTTCAAAGGCGTTGAAAAGGCGTACGCCCTTCAGGCCGGCCGCGAAATACGCGTATTCGTGAAGCCGGAAGAGATAACGGATCTCGAAGCCAAAAATATGGGCCGCGGCATCGCTGAAAAAATAGAGCAGGATCTCAAATATCCCGGCGAGATAAAAGTGACAGTGATCAGAGAATCGCGCGTCGTCGAATTCGCACGGTAGCGTCGAAAAAGTCCCAATCTTATTCGAAAAAATGGCTCCACAGAGCCATTTTGCATTTCAGCCTTTGTTTTGAACAGGTTCTCAACAGAGCCATATTTTCAGCCTGTTGCCTAAAATATGGCTTTATATATACTTAGAGGGTCAATTAGCAGCATTATTTATACAAGATGAACAAAGCAGCAATCGTTGAGGCGGTACACGGTGTTCTGAACACCACGAAAGTTCAGGCAGAGCAGGTCGTCGACAAGGTGTTCGATTCTATCGTGACGGGCCTCAAGAAGGGCGACGAAGTATCGATCGCAGGCCTCGGTATCTTCTCGGTCAAGACCCGAAAGGCTCGCCAGGCTCGAAATCCTCGCACGGGAGAGACCATCTCGGTCCCTGCCATGAAGGTTCCGAAGTTCCGCGCCGCAAAGGCTCTCAAGGACGCGGTAAAGTAGTCCGCTTCCCCGCAGATACTCCCGTATCCTGCGCAAAAAACCGCTCTGGCTCGAAGCCAGGCGGTTTTTCGTTGTTCCCTTCAAATGCTCTTCGGGTGCGGGCGCCGGGAATCGAACCCGGACTTACTGCTTGGAAGGCAGTCGTTCTACCATTAAACAACGCCCGCGAATGAAAGCCGTGCGGTTCATGCTAGCAAAAAACGGCGCTCTCGACAATTTTCATTGTGAGAGCGCCGTTTTAAAGCCATTTACATCGGCTGATTCGGAGCCGGTTTCTTCTTCTCGTTAGGGTTGTTTGGATTGCCTCCTTCGTTGAATTTCATAGTCGCTATAGTTGTTGTTGATAATAACCAAAACGACCTTTCAGAAAGGCGGCTTACCGCCAAGCCTTTCACATAGAGTATACGTTCGAGTCGGCGAAAATATTCCAAAAAGTCATGGCTGGCCGCTCGTGTCAAAAGGAAAAACCGATATTGACGTAAATCGAAAATCGTTTCTTTGCTTATAAAGCGCCGCCGAAAGCCCGATCCGGCTCGATCCTTCCCGGATTTTCTTTCAAAGAATCCGTGATTGCGTCATTTCTATGAAAAATGTCAAACGCCTCTCCCGACCGCCGATGAAACCTTTGCTTGACGAGATCGGGGGTTAGGCGTTGCCGTTCGGACGGCGCGATACGGCGACAAATGCGTCGAAATCATCTTCTTTCGCGAGACTGTTCCTCCTGATGAAGCCGCACCTGACGCATTTGTGCGTGATCATATGCCCCTTCCCTTCTTTTTCTCCGGCGATCGGCTCCATAAGGCCGCCGCACGGTTCGAGCCTGTCGCCGGGATCTTTGTCCACGTGCTTAGACCACAGGCATTTCGGACAATGGTTCGTATAGCCGTTCCCTTTCACTTCCCTGCCGCAATGCTCGCAAACGAAGTCTTCGATGGTGCGAATGAAGCTCATTTGTCGGGGCGCTGGGATTCGAACCCAGAGTCACTTGATCCCAAGTCAAGCATGTTAGCCGTTACACCACGCCCCGATTTATTTTTTGACCAACACATACTAGCATCTCTCTTTCCTC
>JAIFWQ010000031.1 GCA_019661795.1 Candidatus Parcubacteria bacterium
GCTTCCGCGGGCGGCTCCGATATCGCCACGGCTGCATATTCTGCCGCGGCGAAAACGACGTCAGTGCTTCCTTTAAAGACGCTCGCCCCTAAATGCGTCTGGAGCAACAAAGAAAAGACCGTCGTCTACTGCGGAGTGCCGACGATAGTCCCAAGCGGCACATATCCTGACGACTGGTACAAGGGAATAGCCCATTTCGCCGACAAGCTCTGGAAAATAAATGTAAAGACCCAGGAGACAGACCTCATCCTCGATCCGGCAGCAGAGACGCTTTCCGATATAGATATGACGAACTTGACGATCGATCCGACGGATTCGTTCATCGCATTCACGAACAAGACCGACATGAGCCTCTGGCTCTATCGAATAAAATAGCTAGGCCGCTTTCGTCTGCGCCGTCTTGGCCTGATTCTCTTTGGCCATCTGCCTTCTGATATAGATCTCCTGGCCGATCATGAAGAGGTTGCTCGTCGTCCAATATATGGCGAGGGCCGAAGCGAGGCCGTTCGCGAGGAAAAATACGAACACCGGCATCGTGAATTTCATCATGAGATGCATCATGCCTTCCTGCGAGAGCCGTCCGTCCGCGCCGCGTTTCGTCTGCGGGCTCGACAGCCGTATCTGAAAATACTGCGTCACTGCCGCAGCGAGAGCGAGGATCAAGCTTTTCTGCGTGATATCGATAAGGCCGAGGAAATGGGTGCTGATGGCCGGAGGAACGCTGACGAATGCATAGAGGATGTTCGTATGGATCGTGGAAAGGCCGGATACGTAGAAGATCTGGTAGAGAGCGATGAGAATAGGGAGCTGGATGAAGAGAAGGACGATGCTCGAGAACGGATTTATCTTCTTTTCCTTGTAGAAGGCCATCATCGCCGCGGCCTGAGCCTGCTTGTCGTTCTTGTGTTTCTCCTTGAGAGCCGTCAATTCAGGCTCCGCGAGCTTCATCATGATCTGCGTGCGTGCGGCTTTTTTGGATATAGGGAAAAGGATGAGCCTGACGATGATGGTAAAGAGGATGACGACGATGCCGGCGTCTATCCACGACGCGAACCGAAGGGCATCGATCAAAAGAACGAAGCCGTTATAAAGGGGATTATAGATGAACGTAGCGTACATGGTATATAAGGGTATCAACTATTGGTGAAAAAGTCCCGCTTTTTGGAAAATAGCCCCGATCTCGGCGCCGAGCCTGTCGAACGGCAGGGAAGCGCATTCTTTTTTCGGCATAAGGAGGACGAACGCCGGCTGGCCGGATCTTTTCGCGCCGCCGATCGTCGCCTCTGCCGCCGCGTAGACGCGGCGGCGCAACCTGTTCCTGTCGACGGCTCTCGCGGCGACCTTTTTCGACACCGAAACGGAGAGCTTCGCCCGCACAGAAGGGGAGAAGCGCAAAGAAAAGAGCGCCCCGTGGACGCTCTTTCCCTGTCCCGGCCTCGAAAGGCTCTCGATCTCCTTCGTCGTGAGGCGGTCTCTTTTTTTCAGCATCTTTAAACCTTCACTATCCTCTTGCGGCCCTTGTGGCGCCTTCGGGTGAGCACCTTTCTGCCGGTCGGAGTGCTCTTTCGAGCGAGAAAGCCGTGGGCTCGAGCGCGCTTCCTATTTTTTGTCTTGTAGACGATTGCCATAAAGTAAATTATTTAGCTACGGATCTTGTTAACACTTTGTGCACATATTATTAACACATTTACATCTTGTTCACAAGTACTACAATTCCCTAAAGCGACTATACTTATCTTACTTCATCGCGGGAGACTATGGACAATAAAAAACTTTGGGAGGGCGTGCTCGGTACGGTCGAGCTGATGGTATCGAAGGCAACCTTCAACACGTGGTTCCATGATACCTATATCCACAAACAGGACGAGGGTATCGTCCATATCGCCGTTCCGAACGCGTTCGCCAAAGACTGGCTCTCGGAAAAGTTCCACAAGACCATCCTCAAGTGCCTCCGAGACCTCGGAAACGACGTTCGATCGCTCGAATACGTCATTTCCAAAGCTCCAGAGCGCAAAGAGCCTTCTGAAGAGGCTCCAAAAACAGCGATCGTATCTGAATTGCCTCTGCAGGACCACTATATAAACAAAGAAGACAACCTCAATCCGAAATACACGTTCGAGACGTTCGTCGTCGGGCCTTTCAACGAACTGGCGCACGCCGCCGCGCAGACGGTCATGAAAAGCCCGGGCGTCGCGTACAATCCGCTCTTCATCCATGGCGACACGGGTCGCGGCAAGACGCACCTCATCCAGGCGGTGGGGAACTACGTGAAGAACAATCATCCTTCCAAAAAGGTCTTTTACGTGACTTCGGAGAAGTTCGCCGTCGACTATATGAACTCGCTCCAGCTCGGAAAAGCCAATCAATTCAAGGAAAAATACCGAAAATACGACGTTCTGATCATGGACGACGTGCAATTCTTCTCGAGCAAAGAGAAGATCGCCGAAGAATTCTTCCATTTGTTCAATAACCTCCACGAGAATAACAAACAGCTCATCTGTTCGTCCGACAGGCACCCGAACCACATATCGAACCTCGAAGACAGGATCAAATCGCGCTTCAGCGCGGGCATGATCGTCGACGTCGCCGCTCCGGACTTCGAATCGAGGCTCAATATCCTCAAAACGAAGCTCTCCCGCCAGGGCGTCAGCCTGCCGCAGGAGCTCATCGAATTCCTGGCGAGCTCGGTGGAAGGCAACGTGAGGGAACTCGAAGGCATCGTGAATTCGATCGCCATGCAGACCCAGCTCCGCGGCAAAGAGCTCAACGTCCTCGACCTCAAAAACCTCATAAAAAATAACGCGAAGCCGAAAAAATCCGTTTCCGTGAAGGACATCGTGAAGATCGTGTCCGATTTCTATAACATAGAGGAGAACAACATATACGAAAAGACCCGGAAAAAGGAGGTGGTTAAGCCGCGCCAGGTCATCATGTACCTTTTGCGCGAAGACATGAACATCTCCTACCCTTCGATAGGCGAAAAATTGGGCGGCCGCGACCACACGACGGTCATCCATTCCTGCGAGAAGATAAAAGAGGACATCAAATCCAATCAGATACTCGTTCAGGAGCTCAATCAGATCCGCTCGCTTATTCTTTGATCATCCTGTAGATTGCGCTGTAGATTGCTTGGGGAGATCTGGTGGAGATAAAAGGATAAAAAGAAGATAAAGCGGATATAAAGAAAAGTTGTCCTTTCCTGCCGCCGGATATCCCCACGAAATCGGAACGGGATTTCTGGAAAACCTTTTATAGAAGGGGCAGAAAAAGTTATTCACATATACACAGCGGTATTAGAAGTAATAATTCTTATTAAGGATATATAAAGAGATATACTAGGGATATGAAAATCGAATGCATCAAAGATAAGCTGATGGAGGGCATCGCCAAGGCAGACCGATTGACCGGGAAGAACCTGTCCCTGCCTATTCTTTCGTGCGTAGACATAAAGACGGCCAAGAATTCGATCGTCATACGCGCTACGAACCTCGATTGCGGCATAGAGATCAGGATCCCGGCCAAAGTCGAGATCGAAGGCGAGATAGCGCTTCAGGGAGCCGTTCTGAACTCGCTCCTTTCCGGCCTTCCGAAGGAAAAGAACATCGTGCTCCAGTCGAAAGACGGCAACGTGCTCGTTTCGACCTCGACCAACACGACTTTGATAAAAACCTTCTCTCCCGACGATTTTCCGACGATCCCGAAGCTCGAGACCCAGAGGACGATCGAGATCAGCCCGAAACTTCTCGTAAAAGGCTTCAAATCGGTCGTATACAGCGCGTCCGTATCGACTGTGAAGCCAGAGCTCTCGAGCGTCTATGTGTACAAGGACGGGGCAGATCTCGTCTTCGTGTCGACCGACTCGTTCCGTTTGGCTGAAAAGAGGGTCAGGGTCAAAGAAACCCTCGATTTCCCGTCCGTTATCATACCGGGCAAGAACGTGGGCGACATCATCCGCACTCTCGAGAACGTTACGGACGATATCAAAGCGCTTTTCGACAGAAATCAGATCGCTTTCGAGGGAAAGGACATATATCTTATGTCGCGCGTCGTGGATGCTACGTTCCCGGATTATAAGCAGATCATCCCGAAGGTTTTCGTGACCGAAGTCGTGCTCCTCAAGCAGGATCTCATGGATTCGCTCAAGACTTCCCACGTTTTCTCCGATAAATTCAATCAGGTCAACATAAAAGCCCTTCCGTCCAAGAAATCTTTTATCATATCGACGAGGAACAATGACGTCGGCGAATACACGAATGCGATCGACTCGAGCGTCACCGGACAGGACCTCGATATCAATTTCAATCATAAATACCTTTCAGACTGCTTCCAGTCGATCGATTCCGACAGCCTTTCCATATCCATCAGCGGCGCGAACAAGCCTCTCGTCATGAGGGGGGTCTCTGACAAATCGTTCACGTACCTCGTGATGCCGATGAACCGCTAGCTCGAACCCGAGCCATGTTCAATATCGCCGATTATCTGAAGAAGTTCGTCCGCATCGAAGGCGATTCGATCTTCAAAAAAGAATCCATAGCGGCCGCGATCAGGGAAGCGTGCGGCACGGACAAGATCGAATTCGAGGCCAAGAAGAACGTGCTCTATATCAAAGGATCGCCCGTCATGCGGTCGATCGCCTATACGAAAAAGGATGCGATCCTGAAGGCTCTGCGGGAAAAGGACCCGAAGAGCAGGATAACGGAGGTCAGATAACGATCTAACGATTCGAAGAATCCAGGGCGACCCTGAACTGCACGGTCGCCTCTTTTTTATTATAGATAGAATCCTGCGCCACGATCCGCACGGTATTCCATTCGCGTATGCCCGATATGTCTTTCGGCGAGAAGCGGAATATGAACG
>JAIFWQ010000032.1 GCA_019661795.1 Candidatus Parcubacteria bacterium
AAGAGCCTCCCTTTCTATCTCGAGACGCATGATCTTCCGGTGCGTGTCTTCGAGGAGAGGAGGTTTTGATTCGAGAGATATCTTGAGAGACGAAGCCGCTTCGTCGATGAGGTCGACCGTCTTGTCGGGAAGGAATCGGTCGCTGATATAGCGCGATGACAAGTTCACCGCCGCCACGATGGCGTCGTCGGTGATGCGCACGCCGTGATAGAGCTCGTATTTTTCCTTGAGGCCGCGCAGGATGGCGATAGCGTCCTCGATCGACGGCTCGGACACGTAGACCGGCTGGAAGCGGCGCGTCAGGGCTGGGTCGCGCTCGATATATTTCTGATATTCCTTCAGGGTCGTGGCGCCGATGGCACGGAGCTCGCCGCGGGCGAGAGCCGGCTTGAGCATGTTCGACGCGTCCATCGATCCTTCGGCGGCGCCCGCGCCGACGATGGTGTGGATCTCGTCTATGAACATGATGACCTTGCCGTCGGAGCGCTCGACTTCTTTCATGATGTTCTTGAGGCGCTCTTCGAATTCGCCGCGGTATTTGGTCCCGGCGACGAGAAGGCCGAGGTCGAGGAGCACGAGCTCTTTGTCCTTCAGCGATTCAGGCACGTCGCCTTGGACCATGCGTAGAGCGAGGCCTTCGACGATGGCGGTCTTGCCGACGCCCGCTTCGCCGATGAGGATCGGATTATTCTTCGTGCGGCGCGAAAGGATCTGGATGATGCGGCTGATCTCCTGGTCCCGGCCGATGACGGGGTCGAGCCTGTTCTCGGCGGCGAGCTTGGTGAGGCTCTTCGTATATTTAAGAAGCGCACGCGGCTTTTTCGTCGCGACCGGCTCGGCGCTTTTGGCGGTCTTGAGCTCTTCGAGCACGCGCAGGACGTTCTGCTTGGTTATCTTGAATTTAGAGAGTATGTCGAGCGCCGGCCCCGGTATGTCGAGGAGAGCGATGAAAAGATGCTCGGTCGATATGAATTCGTCCTTCAGGGACGCGGCGACTTTGGAAGAGTTCTCGAGGGCCTGGGCCAATTCCGGCGTGAGATATATCTGATATGACTGCGACAGGGTCGCGCCGGGCTGGGTGCCTTCGAGCGATTCGGCGAGCGAGTCGCTCAAAAGGAGCACGTCTACTTCGAGCTTTTCGAGTATGGCGAGCACCATGCTCTCGTCCTGGAGGATGAGGGCCGAAAGGAGATGGAGAGGATTGACGTGATTCTGCCCGCGTTCGATCGCGAGCTCGTGCGCGCGGCGGATCGCTTCCTTTGCTTTAGTTGTGAAGTGGCCAAGAGGCGGCATATGTTTTTATTATATTCGAAGGTATGAATGAGGCCGAATTTCCCGTGATCTCGGCATAATCCCCTATTCCGACGACCTCGCCTAAGAGATTAGCAAGAACCGAGCGGGAATCAAAGCTCCCTGCGGCCGAGCTCGCCACGAGCCTCGTCCCGAAGCCTTTATTTTCGGCGAGGGACGATATGATACCCGTGGCGACCGCCGGAGTCTCTTTGCCCGATATGAGAACCGCAGACTGCCCGAGCTTGAGCCTGTCGGAATCGGCGAACGCGGCGGCAGAATAGACGCGGGCGCTTTTCGGGTCGCTCGACTGGTCGGCTTGGAAGAGCGAAAGCCCTGTCGCCGGATCGTTCGAGAGGTGCGCGACCGGCACGATGTTGCCTCCGTCGAGGCGGGCGGAAAGAGTCTCGCCCGGAGCGAAGTCGGCTTTGGCCACGATCCTGCCCGAGCCGGATATGATGATGCCGAGGCCGGCGAAACGTTCGCCGGCATAGATCCTGACGACGGCTTTCGATACCCGGGCGATGGCGTTCACGGCCGCATGGTCGTCTTTGACGATGACGGTCTCTTTCGTCGTCGTGGCTGAAGGCGAAACGCGTTCGATGGTGCGCTCGACCACCCGGTTGATGGTCTGCGACACCGCCGGAGGCGCCTGGCCGAGAAGCGAAACGGTGACGATGCCCGTCGCTATCGAAGAGAAGAAGCTCACGAAAAGGGCGAGAAGGATGATCTGTTGTTTCGTGAGATGTTCCATCCTTCTATTATATCAACATTCGGAGTTTCTTCAGCGCCTCCGCAATGATAAGTACGTCGCGGCGGCTCGCATCCGGTGCAAAACTGAATCGCAGGGTGTTTTTGGCCCGCCATGCAGCGTTGCCGAGGGCGGAAGCCGCCGCGGGCGCCTGGTCTGCGGCGCCCAGAGCCTTCACTACATATGAATCCTCTTCGCCTTTCAGGCAGGAGCTTTTGGTCGAGCAGGCTATGCCTTCTTTGTCCATGAAAAGAACGGCGAGCTCGGGGTCGGAGAGGTCAGGCACGGATATATTGATATTGTTCGGGAGGCGCTTTTCACGGGAGCCGTTCACGACGACGTCGGGAAATTCCTTTGATATGAGATCGAAAAAGAAGTCGCGGGTACGGGCTGCGCGCTCTGCGCGCGGCCCCCTGCCTTCCTGCGCGATCGCGAGCGCTTCCGCGAATCCCGAGACGAGCTCGACGCTCTCCGTCGTCGGCCTTTTGCCCCGCTCTTGCCCGCCGCCGATCATGAGAGGCTCCCACGATACGCGGCGTCGGACGACGAGCGCGCCGACGCCCTTGGGACCCTGCATTTTGTGGGCGTCGATCGTCATGGCGTCGGCGCGCAGGCCTTCGATATCGCAGGAAAGCCACAAAGGCGCCTGCGACGCATCCACATGAAAGACGGGAAAATCAGCAGCGTCGCCCGCGCTCCCGCCGATCTTCTCCGCCCGGATCTTGCGAATGCCCGCGCCGATCTTCGATACGGGCTGTATCGTGCCGATCTCGTTGTTCGCATACATGACCGTGACGAGAGCCGTCGCCGGAGTTATCGCCTTGATCACGTCGTCCGCCTGGACGATGCCGTTCTTGTCGGGATCGACATAGGTCACTTTCACGCCATGCTCGGCGAAAAGCTCGAGCGTTTCGATGATAGATGAATGCTCGATCGACGACGATACGACATGCACGTCCTTGATCCCCTTTTCGAGGCGCGTACGGAGAACGCCCTGGATGATCGTGCAATTTGCTTCCGTGCCGCCCGACGTGAAATAGATCTCTTCAGGCTTCGCGCCGATCACGCGCGCGCACTTCGATCGGGCGCTTTCGAGCGCCCTCTTCGCTTCGACGCCTTCCGCATGGATCGCGCTCGGATTAGCCCACGCCTTTCGCGCGCGCTTCATCGCCCGAAGGACGCGCGGATGCACGGGCGTCGTCGCGGCCCAATCGGCGTATATCCTTTTCTTGAAGAGAGACATAGGCCCATACTATGTAAAAAAACCCGAAAACTCAACGGCGCGGATTGCCTGAAGGCCCATTTCAGGCTAGTATAGAGCCATGATTCTCGACTCCACCATCCTTATCGGCGTTTTGGCCATAGTCGTGCTCGTCCTCACGGTCGACATCTATTGCCTGCGCCGAAAGATAAAGAAGATGCTCCGGAACGAAAAAGCGTGCGATATCTGCGAATCGATCGCCACTCTGGACGCCGACGTGAAGAAGCTCGAAGGATTCCGGAACGAGATGGAGAGCTATCTCAAGAACGTCGAGATGCGCCTGCGGCGATCGAGCCAGGCGACCGAGACGGTGCGGTTCGACGCTTTCCGCGGCCAGGGCGCGGGCGGCGGGCAGAGCTTCGCGACGGCATTCCTCAACCAGGACGGCGACGGCTGCGTCCTTTCATCCCTCTATTCGCGCGACAGGGTTTCGGTCTTCTCGAAGCCGATCGCCAAATTCGAATCCGGCCAGGTCAGCCTTTCTGAAGAAGAGCATCGGGCGGTATCTCTCGCCAAAGCCAAGCTCGCGGCGCGATAAACGACTTCCATGACGACGCATATCATCTCCCCATTATGGCAAAACACCTCAAACAACCAGCACGCGGCACTTCAGGCGCTTCGATCAAGCGCCCTCCCGTCGTCGCGATCCTCGGACATATCGACCACGGCAAATCGACGCTCCTCGATTACATCCGCAAGACGAATATCGTAGACGAAGAAGCCGGCGGCATCACCCAGCGCATCTCCGCGTATGAAGTAGAAAGGCAGAAAGAAGGATCCGCGGACGGCAAAGCCGAAAAGATCACCTTCATAGACACGCCCGGCCACGAGGCGTTCTCCGGCATGCGCGAACGCGGCGCGACGACCGCGGATATCGCCATCCTCGTCGTGTCCGCCGAAGACGGCGTCAAACCGCAGACGATCGACGCGTACAAAGAGATCGAGAAAGCCAAAGTGCCCTTCGTTGTCGCCATAAACAAAATAGACAAACCTGCGGCGAACGTCGAAAAGACGAAAATCTCTCTCGCCGAGGCGGGCATATACGTGGAAGGCTTCGGCGGCAACATATCGTTCGTGCCCATCTCGGCCAAAACCGGCGCGGGCGTGGACGAGCTTTTGGATATTATCATCCTGACGGCCGACATAGCGGACCTCAAAGGCGAGCCTGAAAAGCCTGCGGAAGGCGCGGTCATCGAAGCCCACCGCGATCCGAAGAAAGGCATTTCAGCGACGCTCGTCATAAAAAATGGCTCGATGGGGCCCGGCATGTTCGTCGCCTCCGGCACGGCGTTCTCCCCCGTCCGCATCCTCGAGAATTCCGTAGGCAAAAAGATAGCCGAAGCGACATTCTCTTCGCCTGTGCGGCTCGTCGGCTGGAATAAGGCGCCCTCGGTCGGCAGCGTGTTCTCAACCTTCGCTTCGAAGAAAGATCTCGAGGAGTATCTCGAAACGGCGGCAGAAATGGAAAAGAAACCACGCGCGGCCATAGCGCCGAAAGCGGGCGGAACAAACGACGCAGAGCCAGACGCGACGGAAAAGAAAATCGTGCCT
>JAIFWQ010000033.1 GCA_019661795.1 Candidatus Parcubacteria bacterium
GGAGGAGAGAAGAGAGAGATCGCGCTCCTCCTCCACGACATCCGCTCCGTATATAACGTAGGCGCGATATTCCGCACTGCGGACGCGATCGGCGCGTCGAAGATCTATATCACGGGCTATACGCCCGCGCCTCTCGACCGCTTTAACAATCCGCGCGCCGATCTCGCGAAATCGGCATTGGGCTCGGAAAAGACCATGCCGTGGAAATATGCGAAATCGCCGGCAAAGGTCATCGCCGACCTGAAGAAAAAAGGATTCCAGATCATTTCCCTCGAGCAAACGGATGATTCCGTCGATTATAAAAAAGTGAAGCCCGCCGCGAAGGCTCTCGTCGTCTTCGGCAACGAAATCTCCGGCGTATCGAGATCGATCATCGAAAGATCCGACATCGTCGCCGAGATCCCGATGAGAGGCGGCAAAGAATCTCTCAATGTATCCGTCTCCGCCGGCATCACCCTCTTCAGATGGTTCGACAGGCGATCCTAATACGTGATCGCGTCCACGATATTGCCTTTGGCGTCGATGAGCCTGATGATCTCGCTTGAATTTCTCCAGATCTCTTTCGGTTGATCCAGGAAGAGCCTCCATTCGCCCGAATAGAATCCTTTGTCGTTCAGGTGAGCGCCGACGCACATGTTGTACGTAAAGCCTTTCGCCTTATCCGTACGGCAGTTCGAGCCGTCGGGGCATTCCTTGCGCAATGCAGGTGTGAACGTTCCGAGCTCGTTGAGGTAGCCGGTGCATGAATTCACCTGGAACGACGCTCCGAAAGGCGATGCGCCGGAAGTTATGATGGCCCGTCCGCCCGGTTGGAGCGATACGTTCTGTTTTTCGAGAGGCTGGCCTGTCAAAGGCAGGAATACGGCCCTCGGTATGAATATTCCTTCGGGGAGCGATATGCCGGCAAGGACGAGCCCGGATATCCGTATCGGTCCCGAAGCCGACGGGCTCGCCACGATGCGGAGATATTCCGCGTCAGGGTTCGATGCTTTCGCTCCTCCGGGGCCGTCGAGATATATGCCTTTGGCCAAAAGGGAATTAGCGTGGATGGCGACCGCTTCTTTCGATCTCGTCACGAAGCTCGCGAGCGTCGATTCGGCTTTGCGCACGATATCGGCCGGCGCTTCAGGCAGGTTCAAAGTCTCTTTCTTGCTTATCGGCGTGCCGGCATAGTATGTGCCGTACGCTTCGCCGGTGTCGACGGGCGCGAGAGGCTTCAGGTACGCCCCTTCATGAGCGACCGGCCTGTCCGGGCCGCCGTTGAAAAACCAGATGACGCCGAGCCCGGCGAGTCCCCAGATGAACCAGCCGAATTCTTCGTGGAGGCCCTTGAGGATGTCCTTTATATGATCCATGAGGATAAGTATAGGTCGGCGCCGCTCACTTGGAAAGCTTCTGGTGCGCGTCGCAGAAATGCGCGCTCCGCCCGCCGAGCTTGATGCGGACGATCGTGCCTTTGCAGCCAGGCTTGGCGCATCTCGATCCCGTCTTTCGATACGCATTATGTTTCTCCTGGAATCTTCCGCGCTCGCCTTCGATATTGCGATAGTCCGACATCGAATCGCCGCCGAAATCGATGCCTTTCTTCAGCGTCTCTTTCATCGCTTTCCAAATGATCGGCCACTTCTTCAGGGGAACGTCATTCACGCGCTCGAGAGGGTGGACGCCTGCGCGCCAGAGTATCTCGTCCGAATAGATGTTGCCGATGCCGGACACGACTTCGTGATTCATGAGCACGGTCTTCACCGGGCCGTTCGGTTTCCTGAAAACGGCTTTCTTGAGCTCTTTTACGCCGAAACTCCGTTCGAGAGGCTCGGGACCGTGCTTCGAAAGATGAAGCGACTCTTCGATCCGGTCCGTATCCGCGAGAGTCACTTTCGCGAATTTGCGCATGTCGGAGAGCGTCATGCTTTTGCCGTTCGAAAAGCAGAGGACGAAATGGAGGAATTTATTGAACGGATCGTCGCGCAAGGGACCGGGCTCTGTCGCGATCCATTCTTCTTTTCCACCGGCGGACTTTTTCTTCTCATACGCGCCGTACATGATATGACCGGTCATCTTCATATGGATGATGATCGTTTTTCCGTTCGACAGATGGATGAGCACGTTCTTGCCGCGCCTCGATGCGCTCCGTATCTTCGCCCCGGCGACGCTCTTCCGGAAATAGGCGAAATACGCCGGATCTTTTATGTTGTCCTTATTGATATGGAACCGGCTGCCGTAATCGGTCCACGCGTCTTTGATCGAAAGGCCGACGAGGCGTTCGTTGATCCCATTCACCGTCGTTTGGACTTCGGGAAGTTCAGGCATATCGAAAGAGTAGTCTTAGCGGGGCGAAAAGTAAATAAAAAGGCGCGTCCGAGGGGAGCGCGCCTTTGGCCGACTGATTGATATTAACGATGGGAGGCGATGTAGATACCGACAGCGACACCGGCGATGACTAAGCCGAGGAATCCGAAGGCCATGTTTCTGAGCGTGATGCCCAGCCCTTTACCTTCGCCGTTGAGGTGCCTGTCGCTTCCCAGATAATCTTGGTTGAACTGGTCGTTGCGATTCATGTTTTGGGTACGAGAAACTTCGTATCCACTCTACTCCCGCGCCTTTAGCGGGTCAATCTCTCTAATTCTTCCCGCACGACCTTCGTATCGCTCCAGGGTATTTTGGTATTGTCCGGTCCCATGATGTACGGATCGGTGCCTTTGCCCGTGATGAGGACCGAATCGCCCGATCTGGCCAAAGACAGCGCTTTGGCGATGGCTTCGCGTCGGGCCATGACGATATGGGGCTTCTTTTTTGTGATCGCCTGCGCCATATCCGTCACGATCTTCATCGGATCGTCGTCATACGGATCTTCGTTCGTGAGTATGATCTCGTCGCATTCGCTCTCCGCGATCCGGGCCATTTCGTCGCGCTTCCATGTGTCGCGCCCGCCGCCCGTATTGCCGAGCACGCAGATGCGCTTCGTGCCTTTGAATACGTCATAGAGCTTTTGAAGGGAGTCAGGCGTATGGGCATAGTCGACGACCACGGTGAAATCCTGGCCCGCATCCACTTTTTCGACGCGGCCGCGTATGCCGCTGAATCTTTCGATCGCCTTTTTGCAGGTTTCGATCGATATGCCTTCCGCTTCGGCGAACGTTATGGCCGCGAGCTCGTTATATATATTGAATTGGCCGGATAACATCGATCTGATGGGCGTGCCGCGCACCGTCATGGCGAATCCTTCTTTGAATATCTCGTACGGCTTGGCGTCGTCGAGCGAATACAGCCGCTTTTCGGAAAAATCCTTCTTTAGAAAGAGGGCGGTCGCTTCATCGTCCGCATTCGCGACGAGGACCGTTCTTTTTTTGTTCGAACGGGCCGCCGCTTCGGCGATCTCGAGCTTCGCTTTCATATAATTCTCGTATGAGCCGTGCGCTTCGATGTGTTCCGGCGCGAGATTGGTGAATATGAGCGCGTCGAACGATATGAATCTGTGGCGATGGAGCGCCGCGCCCTGCGACGTCGCTTCGAGCACGGCGTATTCGCAGCCTGCATCGACGGCCTTGCGCAGGAATCTCTGCATGAAGAAGCGCCCCGGCATGGACATTTTGTAAAGATTGTCCTCGGAAGCCGAGTCGATCTTGAATCTGATCGTATTCGAGAGCGCTGTCTTGCGGCCGGCCTCTTCGAGTATCGTGTTCACGATCTCTGTGACCGATGTCTTGCCTTTGGTTCCCGTCACGGCGACGATCTTGATATGGCGGGAAGGGAAGCGGTACACGACGGCGGACAAAAATGCCATGCCGATGTGGTACGCCGGCTGGAAAAAGCCGAACACCCCGCTCGGTATGATCTTTTTCAGGAAATAAAGGATGCTGTCGAGCATATTCTCCGGTCTTATTTGCCGAGAGCCTTAAGCGCCTTCTTCACGCGCTCGCCCGCGTTCGCGATCGACGGATCGATCTCTTTGAGGGCTTCGCGCGCCTCTTTGTGGCCATAGCCGAGGGCTTTCAAGGCCTCGAGAGCGTCGATCTCATCGCGGAGCGATATGCCGGAATCCGATTCGGCGCCGAACTTGCCCTTGAGCTCGAGCACGATCTTGTCGGCGATCTTTTTGCCCACGCCGGAGACTTTGGTGAGATGCGACGTATCGCCGGTCGATACGGCTTTGCGGATGTTCGCCGCGCTCGATACGTTCAATATGCCGAGGGCGGTCTTCGGGCCGATGCCCGATATGGAAATGAGGAGCTCGAAGAAATTGAGGTCGTCTTTCACGGGAAAGCCGAAAAGGGTCTGCGCGTCTTCCCGCACGGCGAGATGGGTCCAGAGCGCCGTTTCGCCGCCTTCGCGCGCCTTTTCGACCACGGCTGACGTCGCAAATATCTTGTATCCGACGCCGTTCACGTCGACGACCATGCTCTTTTCCTCCTTATGTATGACCGTTCCTTTTATATGCGCTATCACGGCTCAAGTATATCGGATTCAGGTTTTCATTGCATTTTTTCAGGGTTTTTGATACTCTAACGCGCACAACGAACCGATATTTATGGCGATCACATCTTCAGCTAAAAAGGCGCTCCGAGCTTCCAAAAAGAAGCGAGTGTTCAATGTCCGCCATCGCGACGCCGTTTCCGGCATCACGAAGGACATAAAGAAGCTCGTCACCGCGGGCAACAAGAGCGAAGCGATGAAGCTCCTCCCGAAGGCATACGCGGAGCTCGACAAGGCGGCAAAGACTCATTTCATAAAGCCGAACGCCGCGGCGAGAAAGAAGTCCCGCCTCTCGGCCATGATCAGAAAGATCAAATAAAAAAAACCGCCCCGATCGAAGGGGCGGTTTTTTGTGATTTGCCGGGCTTTATTCTCCC